>CADCDY010000072.1 GCA_902800245.1 uncultured Prevotellaceae bacterium | reverse complement strand
AAGTGTCCATTTCTGGACACTCATGGTGTCCGGAAATGGACAATCTAATCACTTCTGATTGTGATTTAGTTATCATATTGTCAGCACCCGCAATAGTGCGCCCAAACTACAACTATACAGTTATGACATTACAAAGACAAGTGAAAGATATCTGCAGAAATATTTGGCGATATCTGAATTATTGCTTACTTTTGCAGACGAAGTTGAATAGATAAACGTTAGAGTAGATGAACAACACGTCGTAAGATAATTCTTTCAGAGTGTTGATTCTCAATAAGTTAAACGAGCAAAAGGAGAAAGAAGGCGAAATCCTGTTCTCTCCACTTCCCTATACATGGCGGTAAGGTTACCCTCCACCTTAAACGCGTGATTTTGCCAGAATAGCAAATTACTTGCAAATAATTTTGGATATATCATAAATTATCACTATCTTTTCGCTTTGCGAGAAGATACTTTCGTTGACATTCGTCGACCTCAAACACGACTCGGCCATTTATGCAGGCATAATGGCACTCGCTGCTTTTTCGGTTCGAAAATGAAAATTAATCAGAATTTATTTTGTATTTTGCTCACTTATTCGTATCTTTGCAGGCAACTATCAAACCTATTTAATAAGAATATGAAAAGAACTATCCTACTTTTTCTGTTGGTTATGATGACTGTCATCATGACGGCAGGCGACGTGACGCCCCAGCAGGCGCTGCAACAGGCTCAGAAATTCCTGCAGCAGACGCCATTGGGCATGAAGAGGAGTCAGGCTGAGGTTCCCCAGCTGAAGATGGCGGGACGCGTCAGCGGACTCTATGTGTTTAACGCAGAGCAGAATCAGGGCTATGTCATCGTGTCGAACGACGACCGCACGGCACCCATTCTGGGCTATAGCGAGACGGGCACCCTCGACCCGGACAACATGCCTTGCAACATGCGTGCCTGGCTGCAGGGTTATGCCGACGAGATTGCGTGGCTGAACGAGCACAACATCCAGCTGACAGGCATAGCAACACTTCCTCGCCGCACTCCGTCCGCCGTCAAGACACCCATTGCCCCGCTGGTGAAGACGCATTGGAATCAAAATTCACCCTACAACGACAATTGTCCGGAGTACACAGAAGGCTATAAAGCCGCCACTGGTTGTGTGGCTACCGCAATGGCTCAGGTGATGAAGTACCATGAGTATGCCAATATGCTGCCTGATGAAATTCCGGGCTATACCACTGGGAGTTATAGTATTCCCGTAGCAGCATTACCCCGCACGACCTTCGACTGGGCCAATATGCTGAATGAATATACCTTCAGCTATAATTCTACAACTGAGCAATATGACATTCCTAACTTCACAGACGACGAAGGTAAAGCTGTTGCCAAGCTGATGCAATATTGTGGTGCTGCTGTCGAAATGGACTATGGCCCTTCATCGAGTGCCATTCTAAGTATTATAGCCGATGTTATGAAAAATGTCTTTGGATATAATGCTACCACTCAGACGGCTCCACGTAGCGTCTATTCCTATGCGGAATGGATTGAGATTATCTATCACGAACTGAAACAAGGACGTCCCGTTCTTTATGGCGGACAGTCGTCGGGTGGCGGTCACGAATTCGTTTGTGACGGCTATCAAGGAGAGGACTTCTTCCACATCAACTGGGGCTGGGGAGGTATGAGCGACAATTACTTCAAACTCTCTGCCCTCGACTCCGACCAGCAGGGTATTGGCGGCAGCAGTTCCACCGACGGTTATCATTATGGTCAAATTGCCGTGGTTGGCCTCCAGAAACCTTCTGACGAGGGAACGGTGTTGGACATTGAGCCCCACAATATCAATCTGACGTGCAGCAGCATCTCTTGTGTGGATGAAGCTGCCGTAGGTGAGGAAGTGGACATCACGTTAAACGTTACCAACAAAATGGATCAGGATTTTAGTGGTGATATCTATGTTGGTATTAGGTACGGTGATAGCGAACCTTATAGTTTTGGTCTGCTTGCCGGCAGCCTCTTTGAGATTTCAGCCCATGGGACTAAGGATTGTACCGTGAAAGCAACCTTCAATAATGAAGGAACTTACAATTTAGTATTCTTCTATCCCAACCAATATGGTAGTTATTTTACGGATACCCAGGTAAGGAAAACCATTACCATTACAGCTGGAGGTGGTGGTTTGCCAACAAGTGATGACGTAGACTTGACGGCTTCTGTCAAATCCATAGAGAATGCCAATGCCGGAATGACAGAAGTTTATGGTACTGCTAATGACAAAGACATCAATGCTGTTATTACCATAACCAATCCGTCTGCTACAACAAACTATTATGGCAAAGTTTATGTTTATTTACGTCCTGTAGCTTATCCTGAAGCTTATTATTATTATTGGAGATATCTTTGGATACCTGCTGGTGGCAGCTATGACTTCAAGTTCACAGCATCAGGCTATCCTTTAAACTTAGACTACCAATTCTCTACGTCCTACCAAAAGGCTGGTGCTTTTACGTCAGAAACCAATATTGGAAGCGCTTTCAGCTTCTTACCTGGAATATTTGCTTATACAGCTGACGGAACAAAGACGGCCACCAAGGCTACTGGAACCTTCTATGATGCACCAAACGATATATTTGCGGTTGATATTTCGGGAGCGGGCATTACGTCTGCTACGAGTGCTGAACCCAACTGCCTGTTTATTATTGGTAATGGAGAAGATTCCCCCATTGGTGTTGGAAACACCATTGTCAAGAGTGGCTCAACATATACTGCCACTAATATTGAATTGAAGGATGGTTACGACTTCTATTCACCTGTTGACTTTACAGCTTCGAATATAGAGTTTACCTACTATAATGACCGTTGGGCGGATGGCACGAATGGTTGGAATACCATCATGCTGCCTTACGACGTCTCTTATGTTAAGGCTGGTGAAGCAGTCATCGACTGGTTCCACAGCAGTAGCGATACGGACAAACAGTTCTGGGTGAAGGAGTTCGTCAGCGATGAGCCCGGCGTGGTCAACTTCGGCTTTGCGGAAGAGATGAAGGCCAATACCCCGTATATCATCGCCCTGCCCGGCAACCATTGGGGTGCAGAATACGACCTCAGCGGCAAGGAAATCAAGTTCATCGGTCAGGACGTCACGGTTCATAAAAATGGCGAAATGCAGTCCGTTACAGGTACTAACTACCGCTTTATCGGCACAACTGTGACAGATGCCACTTCCGACATCTATACTATCAATGCCGAAGGCAATCAGTTCGTGCAGGACGATAGCTGTGCTCCTTTCCGCGCCTACTTCAAGCCCGGCACCTTCGATTCGGCTGTGGGCAGTCTCAGCATTGGCAACGGTGATGAAACGACGGGAATCAAGGAAATTGACAATGGAAAATTGACTATTGACAATTGGGCTGGCGCATGGTACGACCTGCAAGGCCGTCGCGTCGAGAATCCCACCAAGGGTGTGTATATCAAGAATGGTAGATTGTTTATAAAGAAATAAGGTTATGAAAAAGTCATATGTTAAACCCGCGATGAGCGTCTATCCGTTGCCCACCATGCAATTATTGGCAGGCAGCGCTCCTGGTGCCGGTGACCAAATCGACCCTGGTATGGATACTTCCGCTCCCATGTTCGACGACGAATTAGAACTCGAACTTATACCTGGTCTCGAGATATTTCAAATGTAATGAATACATCATCAATAAAGCCCGCACATCGATGCGGGCTTTATTCGTATATGAATGTCGTTTTACTTGTTCTTTTCCTTGATGTGCTCCTCGTATTCGGCGAGTTCGCGTTCACCGATGTGAGCCAAACCGTAATGCTCGTCGTGCTGCGAGAAGTCGAGACCGACCTTTTCACTGTATTCTGACACTCGCATGGGGATGAATTTGTCGATGAGCTTATATCCCAGCCAGCTCATGGCGAAGGTATAGACAAACACGATGACGATGGCCAGCAGATGGTAGAGGAAGATGATGAAACCTTCCCACGTGCCTGCAATGAGGCCCTCCTGGATGAAGATACCCGTGAGCACGGTGCCGAAGATACCGCCAGTGCCGTGGGTGGGGAACACGTCGAGGGCGTCGTCAATACGCGAGTGGGAACGCCAATAGACGGCGATGTTACAGATGAGCGTGATGACGAAGGCGATGAAGATGCTTTGGCCGACGGTGACGTAGCCTGCCGATGGGGTGATGGCCACGAGACCAACCACACAACCCACAGCGGCACCCATAGCCGACGGTTTTCTGCCACGCAGACAGTCGAAAAATATCCATGTCATCATGGCCGTTGCCGAGGCGGTGTTCGTATTCAGGAACGCCTTGATGGCCACGCCGTCGGCATGCAACGACGAACCCGCATTGAAACCGAACCAGCCTAGCCACAACATTGCAGCACCCAGAAGTACAAAGGGGATATTAGCTGGTTCGCTTTTGCGTGTCTCGGCCTTGCGTCGTCCGAGGAAGATAGCACCGGCCAGAGCCGCGATACCTGATGAGGCATGGACGACGATACCACCGGCAAAGTCGATGACGCCCCACTTCATGAACAAGCCCTCAGGGTGCCACGTCATGTGTGCCAGCGGACAATATATAATAAAGAAGAAGAACATCATGAAGAACATATAGGCCGAGAATCGTACGCGCTCAGCAAACGAACCCGTGATGAGCGACGGTGTGATGATGGCGAACTTCATCTGGAACAGGGCAAACAATGCCAGTGGAATCGTCGCACCACCTAAAACATTGCCTGCAGGTGTGGTATAGACGGCACCACCTACGCCGTGGAACATCAGGAACGTCAGCGGGTTGCCAATCACACCACCGATGTCGTCGCCAAAGCACAGCGAGAAACCGATGACCACCCAGAGGACGGATATCAGTCCCATGGCGATAAACGACTGCAACATGGTGCTTATGACGTTTTTCGCACCTACCATACCGCCGTAGAAGAACGACAGACCGGGCGTCATCATCAACACGAAAATAGTGGCAGTGATGAGCCAAGCCACATCAGCTGCTGAAATCACCGACCAGTCACACTCAAACGACGGTTCTCCCACCGTCAGCCCTGCAATGGCAATGATCGTCATCGCTGTCATCAGGGTTATCCATCTTTTCTTTACTTTCATTGTCCTTTTACCTTTAATTGTTAATTTTTGGCTGCAAAGGTATTGCAAAAAGTTAGGAAACTTGTCGATTTTCTTACTTTTTGGTTGTTAAAACTAAAACGAATAGACAATTTGTAAAGCACAGGAGGTTTATTTCTGTCATTTTGCTTAACTTTTGTTCAAAAATCGCGTCATGTTGTTACAAAGCGTCAGTGGTGTTACTTTGTCATCTGCAGTTTGCATTTTGGCGGTCCGTTGGAGTCGTAGCGCTGGAAAAGTTTTAAAAACCGTGAAAAGTTCAGAATCTGTGGCTTTTGCGTTTGGACGTTTGGAAAGAAATTACTAACTTTGCAGTCGAAAATTTCTAATTCATCTAACATATTATTAAGAATTATGGTTAATTACAAGGATTTAGGTCTCGTGAATACTCGCGAGATGTTTAAGAGAGCAGTTGCTGGCGGCTATGCTATTCCCGCTTTCAACTTCAACACTATGGAGCAGATGCAGGCTATCGTGATGGCTGCTGTTGAGACCAAGTCTCCCGTTATCATGCAGGTGTCTAAGGGTGCCCGTAACTATGCTAACGCTACTATCCTGCGTTACATGGCCGAGGGTGCAGTGGCTTATGCTAAGGAACTGGGTTGTGAGCATCCTGAGATCGTGCTGCACCTCGACCATGGTGACAGCTTCGAGCTCTGCAAGGACTGTATCGACATGGGCTTCTCAAGCGTAATGATCGACGGTTCTTCTCTGCCTTACGAGGAGAATATCGCTCTGGCTAAGAAGGTTGTTGACTATGCTCATCAGTTCGACGTAACCGTTGAGGCTGAGCTGGGTGTGCTCGCTGGTGTTGAGGATGAGGTTGCTGCTGCAGAGTCTCATTACACAAAGCCTGAGGAGGTTATCGACTTCTCTACCCGCACAGGTTGCGACTCACTGGCTATTTCTATTGGTACCTCTCACGGTGCTCACAAGTTCACTCCTGAGCAGTGTACACTCGTGAACGGCGTGCTCGTTCCACCGCCATTGGCATTCGATATCCTGCATGAGATTGAGAAGAAGCTTCCCGGATTCCCCATCGTGCTCCACGGAAGTTCTTCTGTTCCTATGGAAGAGGTTAACACCATCAACCAGTACGGTGGTAAGCTCGAGGCAGCTATCGGTATCCCCGAGGAGCAGCTCCGTGAGGCTTCTAAGAGCGCTGTTTGCAAGATCAACATCGACTCAGACTCTCGTCTGGCTATGACTGCTGCTATCCGCAAGCACCTCGCTGAGCATCCTGGAGACTTCGATCCTCGTCAGTATCTGAAGCCTGCTCGTGAGAACATGAAGAAGATGTACATCCACAAGATTGTGAATGTGCTCGGTTCTGACGGCAAACTCGCTCAGTGCTAATAACTCGCTGAACAGGGGAAACCCAAAGCAATAACCCGGTCGCGGATGGCGTCAAGCTGTTCGCGACTGGCTTTTTCTAACCCCTTGGTGGGTGTCTCGCGGTCGATGGTATAGACCATGACCTGCTGGGGACGGATCTCACGGATGGCATCGAGCCAAGGGGCGACGAATTCCTCACCGGTATTATCGACATTGACCATTGACCATTGACCATTGACCATTGAACTTATGGTGCCTCGCATGAACATCGTCTGGATGATGATGTGGCCGTTGAAGGCTTTCATGCGTTCGATGATCTGTTGGACATCGTAGGCGGTATTTGGACGGTCCACCTTATTTATATATATAGGGTCGACGGTGTCGAGTTTAAGGATGTTGTTGTCGACACGCATCAGAGCGTCGTGTACTGACTGCCGGTGGATCATGGTAGAGTTGGAGAGCACGCTGACCTTCGCCTTGGGACAGTATTTGTCGCGCAGACGGATGGTGTCATCAATGATGTCGGCAAACTGCGGATGACACGTGGGTTCACCATTCCCCGCAAAGGTCAGCACGTCAGGCAGTTGGCCGCTGGCCGTCATCTCCTGCAGTTTCTCTTCGAGTTTTTGGGAAACCTGCTTGGGAGTCGGCAGGGGTAGGGTAGGACGGTGGTCGCGATTGAAACCACACTCACAGTAGATGCAGTCGAAGCTGCAAACCTTGCCGTCGGCGGGCATTAGGTTGATGCCTAGCGAAATGCCTAAGCGACGGCTATGAACAGGCCCGAAAATGGGCGAAGGATAAATAACTGTACTCATAATGATGGCAAAATTACAAAAATAATCTAAAAGTTGTGCTTTGTTTCATATTTATTTTGTAATTTTGCACGAAATTAGGTGTATTACGTCTAAATGAGACTATGAGTAAGAAGCGAAAAAAGACCCGCAACCATCGTGGTATGCAGGTTGTTACCTTATGTATAAGTACCACGATGGTGCTTATCCTGCTGGGTATGGTGGTGTTCTTTGTGTTGTCGGCACGTAACCTGTCGGCGCATATGAAGGAGCACTTGACGGTGACGGTAATGCTGAAGGATTCGGTGACGGTGAACGACGCCAAGCTCTTCTGTCGTGATCTGTATCACCATCCCTATTCACATAACATTGATTATATCAGCAAGGAACAGGCCCAGCGTGAGCAGGTGAAGGAGTTGGGCAGCGACCCGACGGAGTTTCTGGGTTTCAACCCGTTCCCGGCAACACTGGAGATTCAGTTGGCAGCCGACTATGCCAACCGTGACTCGCTGAAATGGATAGCAAAGGAACTGAGAAAGGACTCTCGCGTCAGTGACTTGGCGTATATGGAAGACCTGATGGACCGTGTGAACGTCAATCTGAGTCGCGTCAGTGTGATATTGCTGATTCTGGCCGTGCTGTTGACGTTTGTGTCGTTCTCGCTGATTAGCAATACGGTGCGTCTGAGCGTCTATGCCCGCCGATTCCTTATCCACACCATGAAACTGGTAGGTGCCTCGTGGGGATTTATCCGCAGGCCGTTCCTGAAGCAGGCCATTTGGATTGGTGTCATTGCCGCCATATTGGCTATCTGTGTGCTGGGACTTGGCATCTACGGCCTCTACCTGAAACAGCCTGGTTTCGAGGAAATCGTCACGTGGGAGGTGCTGGTGATTACTGGTGTCGCCGTGTTGCTGTTCGGCATTGTGATTACGGCGCTGTGTGCTTGGCTGGCAGTGAACAAGTTCCTGAGAATGACGGCAGGAGAACTGTATAAGATATAGTTGAGAGTTGATAGATTATAGTTAAGAGTTTAGAGATATATTATGAATAAGAGAGATTTTGCTTTTGACCGCATGAATTATATTCTGCTGGCCGTTGGTATGGCAGTGGTTGTTATCGGTTTTCTGCTGATGAGCGGTTCCGGTAGCAATGAAACAACTTACGATCCTGACATTTTCAGTGCCCGTCGTATCAAGGTGGCTCCACTGGTTTGTCTGCTGGGTTTTGTGTCGATGATTTATGCTGTCGTGCGTCGTCCGAAGACTGACGCAACAGAAGAGAAGGAGGTAGCAGAATGACTTGGTTGGAGACCGTTATCATTGCCATTGTCGAGGGACTGACAGAGTTTCTGCCTGTATCGTCGACAGGACACATGATTATCACGCAAAACCTGTTGGGTATCGAACAGGGTGACCCGTTTGTCCACGCCTTCACATTCATCATCCAGTTTGGTGCCATCCTGTCGGTGGTATGTCTCTATTGGAAGCGTTTCTTCCAGTTTGACAACAGCCCTGCGCCTGCAGGCAGCAGCATGTGGCAGAAACTGAAGCATAAGTACTATTTCTACTGGTTGCTCATCGTAGGTGTTCTGCCTGCGGTGATTATCGGACTGTTGGCCAAGAAGTCGGGACTGCTCGACTGGCTGCTCGACTCCGTCTTGGTGGTAGCCATCATGCTGGTCGTCGGTGGCGTATTCATGCTGTTCTGCGACAAACTGTTCAATAAGGGCAGTGACGCCAACAAGGTAAACGAGGGTAGAGCCTTCCGAATCGGTTTGTACCAGTGTATCTCGGTGATTCCCGGTGTGTCGCGTTCGATGGCTACGATTGTGGGAGGTATGACCCAGGGACTGACGCGTCAGCGTGCTGCTGAGTTCTCGTTCTTCCTGGCGGTACCCACAATGGCCGGTGCTACGCTGCTCGACCTGCTCGACCTGCTGAAGGAAGATACGGCATGGGCCACGTCGCATAATATCACGATGCTCATTCTGGGCTGTGTGGTGGCGTTCATCGTTGCCCTGCTGGCCATGAAGTGGTTTGTGGCTTTCCTGACGAAATACGGCTTCAAGGCTTTTGGCTATTATCGCATTATCGTGGGTGGCATCATCCTTGCCCTGTTGCTCACTGGTCACTCTTTAGCAATGGTCGATTAAATGAACTTCATAGAGGGAGAATACATATACATCAACAAGCCCTATAGGATGACGTCCTTCGGTGCGCTGGCCTTTGTGAGGACCCGTGTGTCGAGACGTGTGGGTGTCCGACGGGTGAAGATAGGACATGCGGGGACCCTCGACCCGCTGGCCACAGGTGTGCTGATACTGTGTACAGGCAAGAAGACGAAGGAGATAGAGCGTCTGCAGCTGAACAACAAAGAGTATACGGCCACCCTGCAGTTGGGCGCTACGACACCCAGCTACGATATGGAACATGAGGTCGATGCGACCTATCCCACGGCACACATCACACGCGAATTGATAGAGCGCATGCTCGCCGATTTCGTCGGCGAAATCCAACAGGTGCCCCCTCAGTATTCCGCCTGCAAGATTGGCGGCGACCGTGCTTACGACCTGATGCGCAAAGGCAAGGAAGTGGAGCTGAAGGCGAAAACGGTGCATATCGATTCCATCGATGTGATAGACTTCGACCCCACGACCATGCAACTGAGCATTCGTGTCAGTTGCGGCAAAGGCACCTACATCCGTTCGTTGGCCCGTGACATCGGCCGTGCGCTGGAGAGTGGTGCCTACCTGACGGCCTTGTGCCGTACCCGTCTGGGCGGTGTGCGCATTGAGGACTGTATCACCATCGACGATTTCCCCCAGTGGTTGGAACAACAGGAAATCGAAAAAGCGGAATGTCGAAATGACGAGAAATCGAAATAATGAAATAATAACAATATATGAAACTGTCACAATTCAGATTTAAGCTGCCCGATGAACTGTTGGCGCAGGAACCTCCTCACAAGGTGTTTGAGAATCCCGACGGCACTACCGAAAAGGTCTATCGCCGCGACGAGTGCCGTATGATGGTCGTTCACCGTAAGAGTCAGACCATTGACATGTTCGAGAAAGACGAAGAAGGTAACGACACCCAGGAGTTTATCAAATTCCGTAGCATCATCGACTATTTCGACGAGGGCGACGTCATCATCTTCAACGATACGAAGGTGTTTCCTGCCCGTCTGTATGGTACGAAGGAGAAGACTGATGCCAAGATTGAGGTCTTCCTGCTGCGTGAGTTGAATCCCGACTTGCGCCTGTGGGACGTATTGGTGGAGCCTGCCCGTAAGATTCGTATCGGCAACAAGCTGTTCTTCGAGGAAGACGGTCCGATGGTGGCAGAAGTCATCGACAATACGACCAGTCGCGGACGTACGCTGCGTTTCCTCTACGACTGTCCGCACGACGAGTTCAAAGAGGAACTCTTTGCGCTGGGTTCGGCACCCGTTCCCCGTTATATCGTCGACCGTCGTGAGGTGACTGCCGATGATATGGATAACTTCCAAACCATCTATGCTAAGCACGAAGGAGCTGTTACGGCGCCTGCGTCAGGTCTGCACTTCAGTCGTGAACTGATGAAGCGTCTGGAGATTCGCGGTGTCAACTTCTCGTTCATCACCGTCCACTGCGGACTGGGCTGTTTCGACAGTATCGAGGTAGAGGACCTGACGAAGCATAAGATGGGTTCCGAGCAGATGATTATCACGCCGGAGGCCTGTGTGCCCGTCAACGAGTCGAAGGCTGCCGGACATCATATCTGTGCCGTCGGTGTGACGACGTTGCGTGCCACTGAGACCGCTGTGGGTACTGACGGCATGCTGAAGGAGTTTAACGGCTGGACCAACAGGTTCATCTTCCCGCCGTATGACTTTGGACTGGCCGACCGCATGGTGGTCAATTTCTATCACTCGGAGTCGACCATGCTGATGGCGACAGCTGCCTTCGGAGGTTACGACCTTATTATGGAAGCCTATCAGAAAGCTGTGGATAACGGCTATCAGTTTGGCTGCTATGGCGACTGTATGCTGATTCTGGATGATTGATTAGAGGTAAGAAGTAAGAGGTGAGAGGTGAGAGAATTGTTCATAGGGCGTATTTGGGGCTTGGGAGCAATCTTGGCGACCGTAGACAGAATATCGAAAAGGCTGTAACGCTGATTGGTGAACGAGTGGGTGTTGTGATATGCCAGTCCTCTCTCATCGAAACAGAGCCTTGGGGGTTTGACTCCGAGAACACTTTCCTTAATGGTGTTATCCTCGTAGAGACAGCATTAACCCCTCGCCAGCTCTTGAAAGTCACTCAGAAAATAGAACGCGACATGGG
>CADCDY010000071.1 GCA_902800245.1 uncultured Prevotellaceae bacterium | reverse complement strand
TATAATACCTAACAACCTAACGCCCTAACACACTCACATTTGACTTCGTCAATTCTACTGAAATGGTTGACTATTACTTTTATATTTATATATATTATAATATATATAAATATAATATATAAATCTCTCTTTTTCGTACGCCCTAACTCGAAAATCGAAAAGTGAGGGCGTTAGGGTGTTAGGGGGTCATCTGCCTTGCTTCGTTCGTCATTTTAACATTTGAAATAAATCGAAAATAAAATCGGAAAAGACTTGCAACGCTTCTGAAATTTTCGTACCTTTGCATTGTCAAATTGAGAGTGGCAGAGATGCAAGATTAAGGATAAAAATTGCGAGGATTAAATCTAGAAATTGCGCGCATTAATAGTAGCAATTGTTTTCCTTAATAGTACCATCAGGAAGCGAAACAAGGCGACAACGAGAGTATTAACAAAATTATTTACAAACAACACAAAAATTAAACTAGATTATGGCTATTAAAGTAATTGCACAACGACGTGAAGTGAAGCTGGGTAAGAACCCTGGAATGAAGTTCGTGATGCGTCCCGACCTGTACATTCCGATTGCTGAGAAGAAGGTATTCGCAGAGGCATCGACCCACAGCGGTATCTCTGCAGGTGTGATCAAGGCGGCTTGGGATGCCGCAGGTGAAGTAATCCGTACGTGGGCCACTGAGGGTCACAGCGTACCACTGCCCGGTCTGGGAACGATGCGCTTCGGCGTCCGCTCGAAGGCGGTGGCTGAGCTGGAGGACGTGAAGACGAACCTGATCAGCGTGCGCCGCATCATCTTCACCCCTAACGTGGACGTGAAGGACGAGCTGAAGAACACCAGCATCCAGATTACCTGTCTGGACGAGGACGGCAACGTGCTGAAGCGTGTCACCTCCGGCGACAGCGGCGACATCGAGGACAACGAGAATGGATCTACGGATTCAGGGAACAACGGAACCACGAATGGCGGTGGCGACAACGGTGGTGGTGACAACGGTGGTGGCGAGAGCGGCGCAGACCAGAACTAAAACGTTGAACATTCTCTCCTTGAGAGTGTGGCGTTGCAATGAACGTTGAACATTGAACGACAAATGATATGAAGAAGCGTTTTATTGAGATTGCGGTGAAGGTCGTAGTAGCCGCTCTCACAGCCTTCCTAACGGCCATCACAACGACCAGCTGTATGGGTCACGGACCGATTTCGCTTTAAGCGACCACGGATAGACTAAAGAAAGCCCGCACTGCGGGCTTTCTTGCTGGTTGTCCATTCTTACTTAACGTATCTTGTTCACGTCGCGAATCTTCTCCAGCATGGCAGAGTTCCAGGCATCGTCGCCGGGCATTTGGAAGCGGCTGTTACCCGTGGGCGAGGGGGTGAAGATGACCTTACCGTCGTCATTGAGCACCATGGTGCCGCGCTCAGTCAGCGTGAAGAGGTCGTCGCCCTCCACAGCGTTAATGACGGTCAACGGGTCCCACATCTTCTGACCGGTATCGCAGCTGCAGGTCATATAGACTTGTTTGATGGGGTGATAGTCGGTCCATGAGACATCGCTGATAACCTGCTCAGGCAGGTACTCGATGCTGTTACCCGTCTCCATGGGGTCGAAGATGATGTCTACGTCAGAGGGCCAGAGGCGGAAGAAAGTCTTGGCAAAGCTCATGCTCTGAAGGAAGTTGTAGTCGGGCTCAGGAGAGTAGCCGAAGGAGGCGCCTTGAATATAGAGGCACTTCACCTTGCGTCGCACCAGTTCCACGCCCGACAGCGGGGAATAGGCGTCGCCATCGGACTCTAGCAACTGGGCGAGGCAGACAGTGAAGCCGATGGAGCAGATGCTCACCGAGTGGTCGGGCTGCGCGGCGAGCAGACGGCGGTAGAGCTGCCAGCCATCGGGCAGTGCCGAGTAATCGCCGATACTGCGGGCGAACATAGGTGTACCATCGGCCTTCGTGTAGGTAGGCAGAGCCTTGTAGTTGATCCATACTGTCGGGGTCTTGACGCCATCGCGCACCAAACCGACGGGCACGTCGCTTATTGGGGTTATTGCGCCCATTCGGTCGCTACTCCCAAAAAAGGTGTTCATCACATCGGCACAGGCAGCGCATTCCTCGCCCTCGCGGTCCACTATCACGCCGAGCAACTTGCAGCGTCCCTGCCGCTGATAGTAATGAAGCATCTGCAGCGTGAAGAGGTCGTCGGTGGAGGAGCCGATGTCGGTGTCGAGAATAATCAGCGGAACACCCGTGTACTCCGGTCTGACAGCCGAATTGTCGTCGTTGTCTGTCGAACACCCCATCAAAATGACGGCGCAGAGCATGGCGAGGATGAAGCTATGGAGCAGCGAGAACCGCCAAACTTGTCTGGATAACCGAATCGTAACATAACCTGCCGAAGTCAATATAGTCTTTTTTTTCATTGTTAAAACATTACAAATGTCGTATCTTCTTGAATCTAATCGTACATCATGAAGAGTTTTCGCATGCAAAGATACGAATAAAAGAGAACAATACAAAAAAATAAGTGTTTTTGTTTTAAAAGATAGGGCCCGCTAAGAAGCGGGCCCTATCTGATTATTCTAAGAATTTGATTAATTATTTCCACCAGAAATCATCCACGAAAGCACCTTGGACATAGCTGGTGAAGTTCTTATTCTTGTCAGCAATGTTCTGCCTCTCAGGAACGGGCGTGAACGTATCATCAACCAATATCTTACATGCAGCTTCGCCTCTAGTGGCTTTCAGCTCCATCCATTCGTTGTTCTTCAGTACCTCAATCTTGATGTTCTTAATCTGTTCAGGAGTAGTGAACTCACCATTAATATCAAAGGTTACCGGGTCTACAGTAGGTCCTGCACCAGTGTTGTACATCTTATAAGTGCCACTTGCGTTAGGAGTTGTTTCTCCAAACAGACCGTGTACCTCTATGCCCATGACTTTCAGTGGGAGCGTGCCACCTGCGCAAATCAGCTTCAGTGTGGTCTTACCACCTTCTGCCTTGACAACGTCGAACACGACATCGTTGAAGTCGAAGTCGCCAGCCTCTGATGCCGACAAGTCCTCAGCAATCACACGGAAGAGCGGTTTGCCACCCTGGAAACCTGGGCTACACTCCGTCTTCTCAATGGTGATATCAGGTTTGCCAGAACTGAAGTCTTCTCCAGGTGCATAAATATTCTTTAAGGTGAAACCACCTCTTTCATAAATAAACGGCTGGGGAACGTAAGTGCCGCTACCATCGCTATCATATCCCTGAGCAAAATGTGTCTCTGCAGAAACGTATAGATGTCCGCTATAAGTCACTGCACCATGACTATTTATACTTGCAAGATATGTGTCTCTCACGATATCCTTAGCTTGGAATACGGCATATCCACCTGTAGAGGGACCGAAGAATCCAAATCCTTCTTCGTCAGCTGTCATGGGACCACGTCCACTCTCAAGAGTGGCTTTGATATTCACCTTAAACAAAGAATTTTCAGCCATTCTGATTTTAAATGGACCTCCCTCCACTTTGCGATTAGCTAAATTCCTACCTCCATAGAAATACTCTGTCTCTACACTACCTTCGCTATTGATTTTGAATCCTATTTCTGATTCATCTACTCCAGACAAAGATGAAATGTTCATGTCAAAATCATTCGTCACCTTAAGATAACAATTATTGATGACATTCTCGCTTCCACCTACACAAGCATAATTCACAGTTGTCCATTGTCCATTGTTAATCCAGCCTGAGTTGTTAGAATTAACATAAGTAGTGCCCTTAACTTCCCACTCAAAAATGTTCAGCACTGCACCTGCATTCACTACGACATCTTTACATTCAATCTTTCCACTATTTACGATGAAGCTAAGATCGTTGACACCGTCTGAACTATTGCTTTCGGCACTCACAGTTCCTGTGGCTTTCACCGTACCTTTATTATAGAGCACGCTGGTAGTATTGACTTCAAGATCCTTAACATCGATGGTTCCATTTTCATGAGTGTACACCTTTGTATTATTGTTCAGTTTGATGAGACCTGACGTCTTCAGCGTTGCGCCATTTGCAATATAAATGGCAGCAACATTGAGATTGTAGGCACTGGCCTCGCCTAAGATTAACTGTGAACCTTCAAGCAGATAAATCTCCGAACTACTGGATGGAGCAAAGTTCCATGACGTGGCTGATGTATCTCCATCACCATCGGTTAAATTAACGGTACCCATCACATAAATTTTGCTGGCGCCAGACCACGTGGATACGGATTTGGTAGTCTTATCAATATAATAATTTCCTACGCCCGCTCCATTAACAGGCAATTTTGTAACATTTTCATCTGTTGGTAGAGCATCCATGAATTTGCTGGCATCACAATAATCAGGGAATGTGATAGCAGAGGTAAAGGTAACTCCGCCAGCGCGAGTCATGGCACGCCTATTGGCATTCTTGCTGCTGAAGCCCCAGTCAACATTGGGGCCAACCTTGCCAAACGCATTCTCAAAGGCAACGGCATACTTTTCATTTAAAGCCTGTTCGGCTTTCTCCTTACTGTAATAAAAGTCATCATGGCTACATGACGAAAGAGCCATCGTACCCATCATAGCAGTTGCTATTGCTATAATTCCGAAATAAATTTTCTTTTTCATAATTAATCAATTTAGTAAATGTGTTAATACTTCTTTTTC
This sequence comes from uncultured Prevotellaceae bacterium, assembly GCA_902800245.1. Taxonomy (GTDB): domain Bacteria; phylum Bacteroidota; class Bacteroidia; order Bacteroidales; family Bacteroidaceae; genus Prevotella. Next base: position 9,574 of record CADCDY010000071.1, on the reverse strand, counting down.
AAAATACAAATATTCCGTTCGCAAATGTACAAAAAAAAGTAAGAAACGGGGAGAAAAATGTGTTAATTATGGTTAATACAGTTGTTTTTGTCGATTCTTGCTGATTGATGCCGATTACGGGAGATATCAATGCAATGTTAGGGGCCTAAAGAGGAGGAGCTGTCAGTTGTTTGGGCTGCACTCTTGGGTATTCCCCTACCCCTTTGTTCGTGCGGCGTCATCCCTACAGCTATCGGCCTGAAAAACGAGAAGGCTTCGAAAGGAGCTTGTTTGCGCTACAATATTAACCCTATTAATAATTTTTGCTCTTATGATGAAACTATTTAGTAAATTTACCTCCAAAGAAACGTCAGACCCAGACGTTGTGGTTTACAGGGTCGAAGATATGCATTGCAGTCATTGCGAGGCAGCCGTTGTACGTGCCGTTGAGGAAGTGGCAGGCGTAGAGAATGCCAAGGCCAGTGCTTCGGCCAACACCCTCACCATCAAAGGCCCTGCCACCGAAGAGGCCATCCGTGCCGCCGTTGAAGGCATCGGCTATACATTCAAGGGAAAGAAATGAAAGACATTATGTTTGACATCATAGATGCCACAGGGGCAGGCGATAAAAGAGACCCTCGTATGCGTAACGTAGAGGCTGAGATGATACGAAGTCATGAATTATGCCTGAAGATATCGTCCAAGAAGCCTACAGACCCTGATTACAAGAGTCTGCTGGAAGAACTGTTCCAACGTGAGATAGACGACAGTGTCGCTATCGTTTCACCCTTCTATTGTGATTGCGGATGCCGGATAACCATCGGGAAGAATGTGACCATCAACAAGGGCGCAACCATACTCTCTCCAGGGAAGGTGGTGATAGAAGACAATGTTCTGATTGGCCCCGAGGTTAAGATTGCAACAGTCGATCACGACTTGTACGATAGGCACAACCTTTTCCATTTCGGAATGGTGACAATCAAAGAGAATGCTTGGATATGCATCGGTGCCATTATCTGCCCTGGTGTAACCATAGGCAAGAATGCCGTCGTTGCTGCAGGGGCTGTAGTAACGAAAGATGTGCCAGACGATGTGGTGGTTGGCGGCAATCCAGCCCGAATCATCAAGAAAATTACTCCGCCCAATACATGTGACAAATAGAGCTCATTATACCAAATTCTGATTAATACAATCAGTTTCTACCAAATGTATGCCCTGCGTTTTACGGGCAGGGATACATAATTATTGTAAAATCACTTCGCTTTTACAAGTTTTTTTCGTAACTTTTCGCTGTGCGAGAAGTTACTTCCGTTCGAAAGAACAAAGAAAAATGGATTTTCCTTTGGTTCTTTGCTCACTTATTCGTAACTTTGCCGTTAGAAACAGATATCGTATGCATCGACATATTTTCATATTGATCGGCTTATTGCTCTTAACGGTCTCCGCGCGAGCAGATGACAGTTTGCCCATCATCGAGATAAAGGCTGACAGGACGATGATTTACCCTCAGCGGATGGAGCTGACGGGTGAGGAGTCGTTGATGGACATCCTGCAGATGGTGCCAGAGCTGCTGATTGCAGGTTATGAGGATGTCATTGCCAGCTATAACCTCCGCATCGACAACTGTCCGATGAATGGTGACGAGAAGTTGATTCTGAGCCAGATGAAAGCCAAGGACATTGCTAAGATTCAGGTTTGTGATAATACAGGTGTCGCGAAGGGAACCATCGGAATAGCTAAGGTGCTGGATATCAACATGAAGATGTCTGACACGTTGAAAGGTTTCGTGGAAGGACAGGGAGATTTCGGAAAGGAGATAGCAGGCATTGGAACCGTGAATGCGTTATACGGCAGTCATAGTACTGACCTCTATGCCAATGCGTCATATCGTCATCAGGACGGGAATGAGGAGTATGTGACGCTTCACATGACGAACCGGTTTGACGACAGAAACAAACTGCTGACCTATTTCACCCAGCAATATATTGACCGCCTCTCTGGCATGTCGCGTAAGGTGATGGGCAGGGCGAGATACTTCCACACCTTTAATGACCAGGGTACGGAACTGCTCATCGTGGGCGGCTATCAGTATAACAGTGACCAGATATTCGCCAACAAACTGCCATTGTATATCGTTGAGCTGAATACGCCTTTGCTGACCAAGCAGCTGTCGATGATGCTGGGTGTCGAGGGTGATTTCCTGATGACGAAGCAAAAGGATACGGACAAGAGCTGGAATGTTTTCAATAATGACATCTATCTGCAGTTCACCTATTCCCTACCCCAGTGGAAGTTGACGGTTGGCAATCGCGTGATGTTCTATCACTATAACCTGAAGGAAGGCGGACTCAGCCAGAAGCATTCTGACACCCGCAACAACACGAATGCCTGCGTCATCTATGTGCCCGACAACCGCAATCAGATCCAGTTGGGCTACTATCGCAAATACTATAATCCGTCGTACCTGGTTCTCTTTATGGATACCAATACGGTTTATGATGAAGAATGGATGAAGGCCGAGGGGCTGCTGGATGAATGGGATATCAATCAGGTGAAGCTGGCCTATGCCTACAGTCGGCAGAAGTTGACCGTGCAGACGGAGGCGAACTATTATGCCGTTGAGGATGGCGAGAATTTTGCTGAACTGGGGGCATCGGTATATTGGAAAACGAAGGGGTTGACTCTGGCAGGCGGACCAAATCTGTATGCGGCTAAGAGTGGCACCTATGCTTCCTTCCGATTGGCTCCGACGGCTTATCTTCCTCATGACTGGCAGATTGGCATGCAGCTGGTGTATTATACTAAAAATGTGCCGATACGTAAAACGAATGGCACTCCTGCGTATGGATGTCTGTCTATGAACAAGCAGTTCGGCAAGAGATGGAATATGGGCATTGACTGGCATGACATGTTTGAGGCATTCTGCGATGATATAGTCATCAACAGGCATGCCGCCAATATAAAGTTGCAGTATCGCTTTTAATTATAAATTGTGAATTGTGAATTATAAATTGTGAATTATGAATTGTGAATTGCATTTGGATATGATACAGACTGCCGGCATCGGTGCCTTGGCGCTCATCGTCGGTATGGTTTTAACGAGAAAGGTCGGTTTTCTCCAGAGATTCTGTGTGCCTTCGCCAGTAAGCGGTGGCATCATCTTCTCGTTGCTGACGCTGGCATTGTATGGCTGGTGCAACGTCGAGGTGTCGTTCGACGGTACCTTGAAGGATGTCTTTATGCTGGCATTCTTTACCAGCGTCGGTTTCCAAAGCGACCTGAAAGTCATCAAGCAAGGTGGCCGAATGCTGGTCATTATGCTGGGCCTGTTGGTGGCCATCATCGCCCTGCAAAACCTGATGCCGATGGGAATCACCAAGGTCATGGGTGTTGACCCATTGATTGGTATGGCGGCAGGCAGTATATCAATGACTGGCGGACACGGTACGGCAGGCGGATTTGCGAGTGTGCTGGAGGGTATGGGCCTGCATGGTGCAGGAACCATCGGTATGGCTGCAGCGACCTTTGGACTGATATCCGGTTCTATGATTGGAGGCCCTTTGGCAGAGCGCATTATCCGCAAAAAACTGACACACGAACAGATGCAGACACCAGACGAAGAGGTTGACCCTGCAATGGCTGGTATCGAGAGCGACGAGGCTTCACCAACAGGTCGTGCCAAGCGTATCAGTTCGAACGAGCAGGAGTTCCAGCAGTATGCCAAAGCCACCTATTGCATTGTCATGGTCATGGGCGCCGGCACTATCATGAGTTGGCTGTTGGCAAAGACGGGCGTCACGTTCCCCACTTATTTCGGTGCCTTGATACTTGCCGCCATTGCCCGCAACACATTAGGATTCGTCAGTTTCAAGCGGAACGGCAAACGGGTGAAAGCGGACAAGCTGCTGGATATGGATCGCATCATCAGCGTGGGCAACATCAGCCTGTCAATGTTCCTCGGTATGGCCATGATATCGCTGAAACTTTGGGAACTGCAGAGTCTGGCCCTTCCGTTGGTCGTCATCCTGGTAGCCCAGGTAGCGATGATGGACTTCTTTGTCTACTTTGTAGCCTTCCGTCTGTTAGGTCGCAGTTACGATGCTGCCGTCCTGTGTGCAGGCATCTGCGGTTTCGGTCTTGGTGCTACTCCCAATGCGATGGCCAACATGAGTGCTGTTTGCTATAAATACCGCTATACGGTCAAGCCGTTCCTCATCGTTCCCATCATCGGCGCCATGTTCGCCGACCTGATTAACACAGGCATGATTACGCTGTTCCTGAATATTATTATGTAAACTCATGAGTCAGTTACAATATATGCCCTATCACAACAAGTACGTGCAACCGTGTTTCAACATGGCGCTGAAATTGTTTGCCGTTTTGGCGAATATTGCTGCGCTGTGTACGATTGTGGGGGCTGTGCTGGAATTCGGGTTCGACCTGTCAGAACAGCTGATTGGCGAATTGAATCTGGTATATTTCTGGACTTGGATGATGTTCCTGATTGAGCGCATCGGACATCTGCTCCTGACGAAACGCGGACAGCGAAAATCGGCATACAGCTTCTTGGGGTGGACCATCAACGGGCTACTGGTGCTGACGCTGATTCCCATCATCATCGAGTTCTTCGGCATAGACTACAGCATCGGTGTCATGCGGATTGTGGGCAACAGGGTGATCCACCTGCTGATACTGTTCATGATAGCCGTCATCGAACTGTCCGACTCAGTCATCACCTCGCTGGGCAGGAAGTCGAATCCGGCACTGATGATGGCCGTCAGTTTCCTGTTTATCATCATGGTCGGATCAGGCATGCTGCTGATGCCACGATGCATCCAGCCGGGCGTCCACCTGTCGTGGATAGACTCGCTGTTTACGGCCACCAGCGCCGTTTGCGTGACAGGCCTCACAACCATCGACGTGCCCAGCACGTTTACCGGTTTCGGCCAACTGGTCATCATGATGCTGATTCAGGTGGGCGGCCTGGGCGTAATGACCATCACCAGTTTCTTCGCCCTCTTCTTCATGGGCAACACGAGCATCTACAACCAGATACAGGTGCAGGACATGGTGAGTTCGAAGTCGCTGGCCTCGCTATGGTCCACATTGCTCAACATCTTCGGATTTACGGCATTCCTGGAGCTTGCTGGAGCAGTAATTATCTTCCTGAACATACACGGCACGATAGGTTTAGACATTCGCGACGAGCTGTTCTTCAGCGTGTTTCATGCCGTATCAGCCTTCTGCAACGCAGGTTTCTCCAACTATCAGGAAGGGGTTGGAGCCGCAGTGCTGATGGAGGGCCACTGCTGGCTGTACATCACGCTGGCACTGCTCATCATCTTAGGCGGTATCGGCTATCCTGTGCTGGTCAACATGAAGATTGCTGCAAAGAAACATGCGAGCGTATTATGGAAATGGATAAGAGGCCAGCATTACGCCAGCCTGAGCATTCCCAACCTGTTCGACTTGAACACAAAAATTGTGCTGCGAACCACGATGGTACTGATTGTGCTCGGCACGGCACTCATCGCATATTTTGAGTGGGACAACACGTTTGCAGGCATGCGGATACACGAAAGACTGGTGCAGGCGTTTTTCAATGCTGTCAGCCCTCGTACCGCAGGATTCATCAGCGTGAACCTGAACAACATGTGCATACAGTCTATCTTCATCTACACCATACTGATGTGGATTGGCGGTGCATCGCAGTCGACGGCTGGTGGCGTGAAGGTCAATGCCTTTGCCGTAGCCATACTCAACATCCGCTCCATCCTTCGTGGCACCACACGTGTGGAATTTGCAGGACGCGAACTGTCCACCGACTCCATCCGTCGTGCCAATGCGGCAGTCATTACCAGCATCATCGTGCTGGCATTCTTTGTATTCTTCGTCACCCTCAGCGATCCGAACCTGCCCTTGAAGGCCATCGTCTTCGAGTGTGTGTCAGCTTTCGCGACGGTGGGTTCGTCGTTAGGCATCACCTCCCAGTTGCAGGACACCAGCAAGGTGCTGCTTGTGATACTGATGTTCCTGGGTCGTGTAGGCTTGGTGACGATGGCGCAGGGACTGCTGAAACAGTATAAGAATCAGAATTACAAATTACCTCAAGACAGTATTACCATATCATGAAGTGTATTATTATCGGATTAGGAACATACGGCAGGGTGCTGGCAGACGAAATGTCTGCCCTAGGGCATGAGGTCATTGCCGCCGACAGCGACGCCAGCCGTGTAGAGAGAGTGAAGGACTTCTGCGACGCAGTATTTCAGATTGATGCCAGCGACGAGCTGGCCCTGAGCGTGCTGCCGCTGAAGAAAGTAGACGTAATCATCGTGGCGATAGGCAGCAATCTGGGAGCCTCCGTCCGCGTCGTTGCGCTGTTGAAGAAACTGGGGGTGAAGAACATCTATGCACGTGCCAACGACTACGTACACAAGAGCATCCTGCAGGCCTTCGACATTAAGAAGATATTGATTCCTGAGGAGCGTGCTGCCCGCTCGCTGGTACGCGAGTTGGAGCTGGGTGTAAGGGCCGATCTCTTCAGAATAGACGACACATATGGCGTTTTTAAGTTCCGCATCCCAGAGAAATTCGTCGGACTCCGCGCCAACGAGCTTCATCTCTACGAGAACTTCCACCTGAAAATCATTGCCATCAGGAAAAGCAAGAGGGTACTGAACTTCACAGGCATCGAGTATACCAACTCCATCGTTGTCAACACCACAGAAGACGACCTGACAATGGAAGCCGACGACGTACTGGTGTGTTACGGCAAGGAGTCGGACTTCAGGAAGCTCTGCCGTTCATTGTAAGCCGACTCCCCTGATAACAATCATACCGCTGAATACAAGAAAGTGGTGTAACCAACTGAGTTACACCACTTTTCTTATAATCGTTATTCGTAATTAGCTTTAACTGACTATCAATGCGTTAGCACCGGATGTTGCACACATGTCGCAAAAACGGAAATAACCATTGATAATCAACATGTTACAAAATCACTGCAAAGGTATATATTTCTCCCCAAACAACCAAAAGAAAACACAGAAAAAATCAAAAGATGAGGCCAAATTTAACATATCCTAGGGCATTCTACGTATTTTATTACGATTATACTTGTACTTCAACCAATTTTCCACTTTTATGGTCGAGTCTCATTGGGACATTGTCAATAATATATTCAAATCTTCCATCTATATTCTCTGCACCGATAGCTGGCCGAAGTCCTATTTTTATATTTTCAAGTCGGAGGTCTGTCGAAAATATGGCTTCGCACTTAGACGTATCAAATATTGTCAAATTGTAACCACCTCTATGTAATGAACTACTATACCTGATTCCATCATACCCCAGATGTCTAAAGTATTCCGCAATAATTTGAGTAGGTATATAGTCGTCAGGATTATTGGTAGGAGAAGAGAAAGCAGATTGTATAAAGCATAAAAGCCATTCATCTAAACTTTTTTCGATTTCTGGATTCATGTCTATATCAACGGCAATGTTGGAAATGCGCAACAGTTCTTTTACTTCTATTCCTGAAACATTTACTGCATTATATAATAAAGGACGAACCTCAAATACTGCTGTAGTAGGACTTTCTGCCACATATAAGTACCGGATGAACCTAGGATTGGAACGTCCATCTCTTATAACATCTGGATTTGGCGGAACATAAGAACCTTCTTTAGACAATCCTCTAAACTTGTTTGCTTTATTTCTATACCATTTACGAGTTTCTTCGGTTGAGTTCTCTCCGAAGCATTTGGCAACCATATGTTCATTACTGGCAGCCTTGTCGTCTATTATTCGTGCACGATAATATACGCTCCCTGGACTTAGTGTCAATTCGCATTTCTCCGCAATTTCTTTAAGTCTATCCAGAATAGGATGAGATATAAAATACCGTTGATGGTACATAACGTCTCGATAAAAAGAGTGCCACAATTCTTGGGCTTTTTCGTAATTCGCTGATGCCATTACATTATTATTTCAGTTTCGCTTTAATTATATTTGCTTAATGATTAATCATTTTTAGCGTTCTTCTGCAACATTTCAATCAATCTTCCAATAATTGTTTGATACTTGATACAGATGAATCAACATAAGGCACAGCATCAAAGCGTCCTTGTATATATCCCTTTTCGGCATCCATATTCTCACGGAAATCCTTGAAGTCGTATAATGAATACACCTCTGTTGCACCTTGTTTCGACTTGTTGACAAAAACAATTTGGTCACGTCTCAGTCGTTTGACATCGATAAGATTCGTGTTGTGGGATGTGAACAATAACTGACTGCTTTCTGAAGCATGAATCAAGTCAAGAATGAAATCAGCTAGACGAGTGTGAAGTCCCATGTCAAACTCATCCATCATAATGCTCTTCTTATTCTTTACCACATCCAAGAGTCGTATTAGAATCTGGAACAGTTTTCTTGTACCGTTAGATTCTTCCATGTCCATGTCGAACATGATATCCTTTTGGTTGCGATGGAACGTCTTGAAGCGAAGCACATCCACCAGCTTGTATGATAGTTCCGTTTGTCCAGGAACAACCACTGGAGCCGGCATTTGCTCTTTCCTTGCCTCGATGTCAGTAATATCTGTATCGCATATTTCAAGTGCTTTGAGTATCACCTTCTTGTAGGCATTGAAACTATCCAGCACCATCATATCGTTCACGTTCACAAGCCCCAACAGGAATTGATTCATGAAATAACGATATAGCTTTTGTGCGATATCTCTGTTCATCGAACTGGCACGACTTAGGAATAGGTTCTTCTCACTGGTGTTTGTAACCACATCCGAAGGCTTAGCCATAACGCCAGTACCAAAACTGTACTTTCCGTCAGCATCGCGAACAAATATTTTTGCACGTCTGCCAACTGGATAATGATATAGACTTTCGCTGATAATACGTTCACGAGTTAATTCAAAAGCGTATTCGTATTCCACGTCATTGCACACAAAATCAATCAAGAACTTACTTGATTTATCTTGCCAACCATCGAATTTGAAAGGCTCGAAATTGAATGTCGCACCTTCGTTGTAGAGGTGTGACTCCAAAATCATTCTACAGCAAAAAGTAATGGCTTTCAGAATATTCGATTTGCCAGAAGCGTTTGGACCAAAGAGTCCAAGGGTTTTAAGTACTGGCACACCGTTCCACTCCATCACATTATGACTTAACTCCCGTGCAAGAGCCGTATTGATGTTTCCTGCTCTGAAGTCAATTCTTATTCTATCTCTAATAGAAAAGAAATTCTCAAATTCGATTTTTTAGTATCATTATGCACTTGATTTTGTAGAATTGCTGCAAAAATAACAATTAAATTTGAATTTACAAAGGTTTTAGAGTAAAAACAGTTGTAATATAGCTGCTTTTTAACATTTATCAACCGAAACAGAGGCTTGAAGTGACAAAAACGAATAAACTTCTCTCGTTAACTTTCGTTATCAAAATCTGGCACTATTGGCACTTTCTTATTCAGGAATACCTGTAAAAGAGCTCTATTATCTCTTTCTTTGGCAAATTACCAGCAAATTAAATTATGCTCGAAGAGGAATGTGATTACGTTGTCAATTGACTGTTTG
>CADCDY010000070.1 GCA_902800245.1 uncultured Prevotellaceae bacterium | reverse complement strand
ACCATGATTGATGCGATTCAGAATCTCACGCATATCGTTGGTACCCAGATGGGCGTTCAGTCCGGCCTTACCGGCAATACGCTTCAACAACTGTTCCTCTGTGTATTTGCCACTGAAACACAGACGGATGAGGTCGACAGCTGGAAGACTGCCTGCACGCTCGGGAGAGAAAGGACCTTCGCCGTCCAAGGCATTATTGGCATCGATGGCTCTGCCATGTTCATGGGCTGCAATGCTGATGCCGCCACCCAGATGACAGATAATGAGGTTCAGATCCTCGTATTCCTTACCGATGCCACGGGCATAGCGGCGGGCGATGGCGCGCTGGTTGAGGGCATGCCAGATGCAGATGCGGGGCATCAACGGAGAACCACTGATGCGGGCCAGAGGTGACAACTCGTCAACAACGCCGGGATCGGCGATGAAGGAACGGCATCTGGGCTGTTGGCTGTTAGCATTTGGCTTTTGGCTATTTATTTCTTCAGCAATTTCGTAGGCAAGCAGACAACCGAGGTTGCAGGCATGGCTGTGCATGACACAGCCGTGCAACGTGTCGTCCAGCATGCGCTGGTTGATTTCATATACACCACCACTGATGGGCTTGACCAGACCACCACGTCCGATGACAGCATCGAACTCCAAGGGGATGTCGGCTGCTACGAGTTCGTCGAGCACCAACTGACGACGGAAATCCTGCTGTTCAGTGATATTGCCGAAGGGAGCTAGCTGTTCGGCAGAATGGGTGATATTTCGTAACAGGACAGGCGTCTCGTTTTCATAGACAGCAATCTTGGTACTGGTAGAACCAGGATTAATAACAAGAATCTTCATAGCTTTTGGCGTATAGCAATTAGCAGTTGGCTTTTATATCGCAGCGAGGGCTAAGGAGTAATATTTGGAGTCAGGACTGTCGGCACGAGAGGGAACCACGCAGCAGCATTGCGTGCCTTCTAACACACCTGCCGTCTTGGCATATCCGAAAAGGGTCAGCGTCTTGTAAAATACATTACCGGCCACGATGTCGGGGAAAATGAGGGCATCGGCCTGTCCGTCGATGATGCTATGGATACCTTTCTCACGCAGAGAGACACTGTCGAGAGATGTCTTCAGATCGAGCGGACCGTCAATAATGCAACGCCCGAACTTACCCGTCTGTGCCTCGGCAATAATCTCGAGATAGTCGGTGGTATAGGGAAATGCCTTAGCACTGACTTTCTCGGCACAGTGAATCAGTGAGATGCGTGGTTCCTCGATACCCAAACCGTGACAGACATAGTTCACATACTGTATCTGCTGGCGACGCTGAGCTGGGGTGGGGACAGGGATGACGGCTGCATCAGTGAAGAAGAGCAACTTTTCGTATTTGGGAATCTCGGCCATAGCCACATGGGTCAGTACATGACCGGGACGCAGGATGCCTTTCTCTTTGTCGAGGATGGCACGCAGCAAGACATCGGTATTGATGAGCCCCTTCATCAGGATATCGGCCTCGCCATTCTTACACATGGCTACGGCACGGCGAGCACACTCTTCCTTGTCGTCGCCATCGACGTAAATGGGTTCGATAAATCCCATTTCTTTTCCTTTTTCTACTGCATAGCGGGTACTGGCGTCATTGGCACATACCACAGCTACACGTTTACGGTCTCCTCGCTGTTGCAGGAAGACAATCATGTCGTTCAGTGTTCTAATAGATTGCATAGGTCTTCAAGTTATCGTTTGTATTTATTGATTTATCGTTCTGCTCGCATCGGATTATTTAAGAAATCCTCATAAGCCAGTCGGATGCCGTCCTCAAGTTCTGTTTTGTAAGTCCAGCCCAATTTGGTGGCTTTGCTGACATCGAGCAATTTACGTGGGGTGCCGTTCGGACGGGTGGTATCCCACTCAATACGGCCCGTATATCCTATGACCTTGGCGACTAACTCTGTCAGTGCCTTGATGGTGAGTTCCTTACCCGTACCGGCATTCACGGTTTCGTTACCGCTGTAGTTATTCATCAGGAACACGCAGAGGTTGGCCAAATCGTCCACATACAGGAATTCGCGGAGCGGAGAACCGTCACCCCAGCAGGTGACGCTTTCTTTGCCCTCCACTTTAGCCTCGTGGAACCTGCGAATCAATGCAGGTAGTACGTGGCTGTGCTCGGGATGATAATTGTCGTTGGGTCCATAAAGGTTCGTGGGCATGACGGAGATATAGTCGGTACCATACTGGCGATTCAGGAACTCGCAGTACTTCAGGCCGCTGATCTTTGCCAGTGCGTAGGCCTCGTTGGTTTTCTCCAGTTCGCTGGTGAGCAGGCAACTCTCAGGCATAGGCTGTGGAGCCATACGCGGATAGATGCAGCTGCTGCCCAGAAACTCCAGTTTCTTACAACCATTTTTCCATGCGGCATGGATGACGTTCATCTCCAGAATCATGTTGTCGTACATGAAATCGGCCAGTGCGCTCTGGTTGGCAACGATGCCACCCACCTTTGCAGCAGCTAGAAATACGTATTCCGGACGTTCCTCAGCAAAGAACTGCTCTACGGCCTCCTGCCTCGTTAAGTCCAACTCGGCATGAGTACGGGTAATGATATTGGTATAGCCCTGACGCTGGAGTTCACGGACAATGGCAGACCCCACCATACCACGATGGCCAGCGACATAAATCTTTGAATCAAGCTTCATCTTCTTTGTCCATTTGTGCTTTCAAAAACAGCTTCTTCACGAATTTCATATCGTGCTTCACCATAATCTTGACAAGATCGGGGAATGAGGTCTTCTGAGGATTCCAGCCGAGTTTAGCCTTGGCCTTAGCGGGATTACCCAGCAACTGATCAACCTCGGCAGGACGGAAGTATTTCGGGTCTACCTCGACCAATGCCTTGCCTGTAGCCTTGTCGTAGCCTTTCTCGTCAACACCGTCACCACGCCATTCCAGTTCGATACCCACTTCCTTGAACGCAAGCGTAGTAAATTCGCGAACGGTATGGTATTCACCAGTAGCAATGACAAAATCGTCGGGCTCGGGCTGTTGCAGGATGAGCCACATGCACTCGATATAGTCCTTGGCATAACCCCAGTCACGCAGGGAGTTCAGGTTACCCAAGTAGAGCTTGTCTTGATAACCTTGAGCGATGCGGGCGGCAGCAAGAGTAATCTTACGTGTCACGAAATTCTCGCCTCGGCGCTCACTCTCGTGGTTGAAGAGAATGCCATTGCAGCAGAACATGCCGTATGATTCGCGATAGTTCTTCATAATCCAGAAACCGTAGAGCTTGGCAACAGCATATGGTGAACGGGGGTAGAAAGGAGTGGTCTCACTTTGGGGAACCTCCTGTACCTTGCCGTACAGTTCAGAGGTCGAGGCCTGATAGATGCGACACGACTTGTCCAATCCACAGATGCGTACGGCTTCCAACAAGCGGAGCACACCATCGGCATCTACATCGGCGGTGTATTCGGGCACGTCGAACGATACCTTTACATGGCTCTGAGCAGCCAGATTATAGATTTCCGTCGGTTTCACCTCACCAATGACACGAATGAGTGACGATGAGTCAGTCATATCCGCCCAATGCAGATTGACCAAACGGGCTTTCTTCATATCGCGTACCCACTCGTCAAGGTAGAGGTGTTCGATACGTCCCGTGTTGAATGATGAACTACGGCGTAGCAGTCCGTGCACCTCATAGCCTTTTTCTATCAAGAACTCAGCCAGGTAGCTTCCGTCCTGGCCCGTAATGCCGGTTATTAGCGCTATTCTTTTTTCTGCCATAAATTCGTTTGATTCGTGAAATTCGTGGTTTTATTTATCTTGTCCGCTGAATTGTTTAATACGTTGTTCTTCGGATAACTTGCAGATGAGTAGGGTGTCATCATTCTCGGCAACGATATATCCGTCGAGACCCTGGATGACGACCTTCTTCTCCTGCGTGGTATGCACGATGCAGTCGTGAGATTCAAAGAGACTGATGTCAGGACCGATGGCGGCATTGCCATAGAGATCTTTCTTGCTTTGCTGAAGCAGCGAGCCCCACGTGCCGAGGTCGCTCCAACCAAAATCAGCAGGACAGACGAAGATTTCCTCGGCTTTCTCCATGATGGCATAGTCAACGGAGATGTTCTCGCATTCAGGGAATAAACGGTTGATTTCCTGTTGCTCCTGTGCTGTGCCATAGACGGGCAGCAGTGACTCGAAAATCTTAGCCATTGCCGGCTGGTAGATACGGAAGGCATTGACGATGGTAGACACGTTCCAAATGAAAATGCCTGCATTCCAGAAATAGTTCTTCTCACTGATATATTGCGTGGCGGTCTGCAGGTCAGGTTTCTCGCGGAAGCTGTCAACACGGAAAATCTCCTTATTACGCAGCGACTTGCTGGAAAGGTCGGCCTGGATGTAGCCGTAGCCTGTTTCGGGACGAGTGGGCTTCATACCCAAGGTCACAATGGCATCGGTATCGGAGGTGAATTTCAAACACTCGGTGATGACACGCCGAAACTCAGCAGGGTCCATCACAACATGGTCACTCGGCGATACTACGATATTGGCTTTTGGATCCTTGGACTTGATACGCCAGGAAACATAGGCGATACAGGGTGCCGTATTTCTACGACAAGGCTCACAGAGAATATGGTCGACGGGCATGTCTGGCAATTGGCTGCTGACGGTGTCGGCATATTTCTGATTGGTGACAACCCATACGTTCTCTGGGGGAACAATGCCGTTGAAACGGTCAACGGTCAACTGGAGCAAAGACTTGCCGATACCTAAGACATCGATAAATTGCTTGGGCTTATCGGTTGTGCTCATAGGCCAGAAACGGCTTCCTACACCGCCGGCCATAATGACGAGATGGTTGTTGATTTTTGCCATAATAATCTCTCTTGTACGTTTATGCCTGCAAAAATATAAAATAAATATGACAATGGCAAAACTTTATGCAAGAAAATGTAATTTTCTTACGATACGTCAACGTTTTCTTGGAAATTTCGCAAAAAAAGTGTACCTTTGCAACCATGATAGACCATGATATGCTAAATGATTTGAATGACGGCCAGCGTGCTGCGGTGGAGTATTGCGACGGACCACAACTGGTGATTGCCGGTGCAGGGTCTGGAAAAACCCGCGTGCTGACCTATAAGATAGCTTATTTGTTGGAACGAGGAATGGCGCCATGGAATATACTGGCGCTGACTTTTACCAACAAGGCCGCACGAGAAATGAAGGAACGCATCGGAAGGCTGGTAGGGCAGGAGAAGGCAGTCTACCTGCAGATGGGCACGTTCCACTCGGTCTTTGCACGCATCCTCAGAGCAGAAGCAGAACGAATAGGATTTGGTTCCAATTTCACCATTTATGATCAGGCGGATGCCCGTTCACTGGTGAAGAGCATCATCAAGGAAATGCAATTGGACGACAAGACATATAAGCCAAATAGTGTGGCCGACCGCATATCAATGGCCAAGAACCACTTGTTATTGCCACAACAGTATGCCGTGAGTTCGTGGGCGGCAGATGATGCACAGCACAAACGCCCTTTGGTGTCAGAAATATACAATCGCTATGTGGAGCGTTGCCATCAAGCCAATGCGATGGACTTCGACGACTTGCTGGTAAAGACTTTTGTACTGTTGTGTGACCATGAGGATATCCGGAACAAATACATTGAGCGATTCCAATATGTCTTGGTGGATGAGTATCAGGATACCAATTATGCCCAGCAGGAAATCGTACTGCTGTTGACACATGAACATGGAAGAGTTTGTGTGGTGGGCGATGACGCTCAGAGTATCTATAGTTTCCGAGGGGCTAATATTGATAACATCCTGAATTTCCAGAAACAATACAAGGACGCAAAACTGTATAAACTGGAGCAGAACTATCGTTCGACACAACTGATCGTGCAGGCTGCAAACAGTCTGATAAGAAAGAATGAACGGCAGATTCATAAGGATGTGTTCAGTAAGAATGAGGAGGGTGAACGGTTAATGCTCAAACCAGCCTATAGCGATAAGGAGGAGGCGATGATAGTGTGTAACGATATCAAGCGCATACGCCGGCAGGAGCATGGCGAGTACTCTGACTTTGCCATCCTATATAGGACGAATGCGCAGAGCCGTTCCTTTGAGGAACAGATGCGTAAGGATGGTATACCTTATAGAATATATGGAGGTCTGAGTTTCTACCAGCGCAAGGAAATAAAGGACGTTATAGCCTATTTCCGTGTCGTGGCCAATCCGAATGATGAGGAGGCACTACGAAGAATCATCAACTATCCTACCCGGGGTATCGGAGATACAACTGTCGCAAAAATAGCAGAGACAGCCAACATGCATCGAGTTAGTTTGTGGCAGGTCATCCAGCAGCCTGTTGTTTTCGACCTGCAACTGTCCAAAGGGACATTGACAAAGTTGGAGGCCTTTAAGACGTTGATAGAAGGTTGGACAGCACGTATAGCGCAGGAAGATGTCTATGAACTGGGCCATTCTATTATCATGGAGAGTGGTATCAGTAGGGATATATACGGATCTTCTAATCCTGAAGACTTGTCGAGACAAGAGAATCTGGAAGAATTCCTGGGAGGTATGCAGGATTTCGTAGAGTCACGGAAGGAGGAAGACCGTGAAAATGAGACAGGACTCAGTGACTTCCTTCAGGAAGTGGCATTATTGACCGATTTGGACAGCGAAGGAGATAAAGACCAGCCTAAGGTGTCGCTGATGACGATTCATGCTGCGAAAGGACTGGAATTCCCAACGGTTTTTGTCGTAGGACTGGAGGAAAACATATTCCCTTCGCCGATGTGTATTAACACGATGCGTGAACTGGAGGAGGAACGGAGGCTACTGTATGTAGCTATCACACGTGCAGAGAAACATTGTATCCTGACATGTGCACAGAATAGATTTCGCTACGGAAGAATGGAGTATGACACTCCTTCGCGATTCATTAAGGATATCGCCCCTAATTTATTAAAAGTGGAGGGGAATGCAGGAATGTCAGGGTTTAAGGATGCTGGCTTTTCTAGGGAGTCTATTTCTTCTAGAGACTATAGATATTCAAGATATTCTAGAGTTCCCGTACAGAACCCTCGTCCTGTGGCAACACAGTTTGTCGCTGATCCGAAACCGCGCTTGATGCCTGTACGCAAGGAAACTCCCCGTCCGCAATCTGCTATAGGCAATATTGGGCTCAAGGAGGGAAATGTCATTGAGCATCAGCGCTTTGGCATCGGGACAGTTATCAAGGTGGAAGGCACGGGTGAGAATACCAAAGCCACTGTAGCATTTAAAAATGCAGGAACCAAACAGCTGCTGCTGAAATTCGCGAAATATACGATAATCAGCTAAAAGGTCTGGATATTCTTGATAATCTAGATGTTCTATAGATAATTATAAAGCCTCGTCTTCCGGTCGCTCCGGAAGGCGAGACGTTATTTTGGGAAGATGTCTCTTCTTGCGAAGATAAGCGGCCTTGCGTGCCTCGTATTCTTCGTAATGTTTCTCAAGAAAATTATCTGCCATTAATCACTTTGACTGTAAACAATACTAATACGTGTCGGATCATGTTTGTTGTTGCTGCCACCTACCAGTCGGACACTGACAACTCTTAGCTCATTGTTGACACTGGCAATAGACGAGGTTGAACTGGACGACGATGCGGTTGTAACCTGTACGGGAACGATAACGGCTTTGTTCCAGTTGGCGGAAAGATTACGCTTGTTGTACATACTGTTAATCATTCCGGAGATGTTGTTGAACGTGTAAGTGTTCTTGTTGCTATTGTATGATGCCACATAGGATGCCACGTTGTTGGGCAGGTTGCGGTTTTCGAAGAATGAGTAGAGACTATCGCGCTCAAGTATCATCAGATATTGGGGCTCGGCCAGCAAATTGTCACTTAGTTCACTGATTTCATTCATTCGACGGAAAACCATCTTGGCAGAAGTGATGGTGTCGTTCTCGTGACCGCGCTTGATGTCGTCGACAGGAAGAATTACTTCAGTGAAAATACCATCAGGAGCTTTCAAATAGGTACACTCATCGTCTGCAGCAAGACGCTTGATATTCTCCTTGTCGCTAGTGAAATGTGTGGTTTGTAATACCTCTTCATTACCACTGAACACTTTAGAATCGGAATACTTCTTGCCGTCATCGGTATAATGGTAATGGATAACCATTTGCGTCTGCTGTACCTCTGTCATCAGTCCCAGACCATCGGTCGTCTTGAAATAGAATCCCGGACAAACCTTCTGGATAAAGGTCTGGGAATTTTTGAAATATTCGGGATGCTCATAATAGGTTCGCATCACGTAGGAACCGTAGTTGTTGTATGTACGGCCTTGCTTGTCGGTATAGGGAATGTTGAGGGGAATTCTGATACGGAAATAATTGGTCCCATCCTGATTCTTATAACGTAAACTATCGCTCTGGGTCAAGTCTGACAGGGAATATACCTTGTTCTGACAGATACCGTCGGTACGGATGAAACCATTCTCCTCGAGATCGAAATTCGTGTAGTACTGGCGGTTTTCCTTGACGGGTTTATCAAGCTCAAGGGTTGTTAGTTTCATGGCCGACAGAGAATCTCCCATAAAAGACTCTATGATAATATTGAGAAAGCAGGAGTCTGCCATCGTCTGATCCGTATGATCGTCTACCTCACCGAAGAGGATTACTTCGGGAGGGAATAATGACTCTTGCTCACTCTCAAGTGTGGAAAACTGCGTCATAAAATCTGCCGAGATATACGAACCTGTTTCGGGATCCTTGATCTTTCCAAGGTAACTATAAGTGCTGCGGGCCAAAACTGAGTCGGCAATGATGGAACGTGTAGATACATCGAAAGTATCTGAGGTAATGACAAACTGGTCAGCACTATTGACAAGGGTGTTTCCCAATGTCATGGTGTCTTCTGTACACGAAGAGATTGCAATTGTTATCATTGCAATCCCCATTAATACTATTTTCTTTATCATGTTATAATATCTTCTCGTAGAAGTTGTCATAAGCATCGGCAAAATCCTCGCCGGGGTATGCCAGCAAAGGAACATTGTTGCCCTTAGCATATTTTATCAGTTCTTTACTTACATTCTTGTTTGCGGCAATCACACCATCACTATAGTCAATGGCCAGCTTGCCTAATTCATCAAAAGTAAACGGGTCTGCGTATTTTTTCAGCAAATCAGCCTTCGCATCACGAAATTCTACACATTTCTTGAAGTTCTCGCTGAAATCAGACTTGAGGCTGTTGGTAAACAGAGAGGTTATAACTTTCGTATTGGCAAACGATGGCTCGTCGTGATAAGCTGTTTTGATATATAAAGGTACGACTGCTCCCATCCAACCCTGAATGTGGATGATATCGGGTATCCAGCGCAGTTTCTTAACAGTCTCCAGAACACCACGGGCAAAGAAGATGGCTCGTTCCCCATTGTCGGAATAGTCTTCTCCTTTTTCATCCTGGGCCATCTGACGCTTCGAGAAATAATCATCATTATCGATAAAATACACCTGAATGCGGGTTTGCGCTATTGTAGCAACCTTGATGATGAGCGGATGGTCTGTATCGTCAATAATCAGGTTCATTCCCGATAGGCGTATGACCTCGTGTAATTGTCCGCGGCGTTCATTGATGTTACCCCATTTGGGCATGAACGTACGTATCTCGTGGCCTTTCTCAAGAATGGCCTGCGGGAGGGCTTTACCCATTAGCGAGAGATTGCTGTCTGGGACGTAGGGAACAATTTCCTGATTGATAAATAATATCTTTTTTGCCATAAAATGTAGTTTAAACCATGTGCAAAGATACAAAAAAAAATTCACAAAACCACTAAAACGTGCATATTTAAGGATTTTTAGCCTCAAATTTGGCATATTTTTACGTTATTTTTTTCTTATTTGGTAAAAATGTTGTTATTTTGCACCCGATTTCAGAGACAAGCATAGAAAAAACAATGAAAGTATTCGATAAGATTGTTGATCTTCAGAACCAACTTTTTGAAGATTTCAAGCAAGGAAAAGAGGTTGGTCTTGTACCGACCATGGGCGCACTGCATGAGGGACATGCCTCGTTGGTGCGTCGTAGTGTGAAAGAAAATGCGGTGACAGTTGTATCGGTCTTTGTCAATCCCACTCAGTTTAATGACAAAAATGACTTGAAGAACTATCCGCGTACGTTGGATGCTGACTGTCAGTTATTGGAAAAGTGCGGAGCAGACTATGTGTTGGCTCCGTCGGTTGAAGAGATGTATCCCACTCCCGATACACGACAATTCGAGTTTCCACCGGTATCGACAGTGATGGAAGGTGCCCATCGCCCAGGACATTTCAATGGCGTCTGTCAGGTGGTAAGCCGTTTGTTCTATATTGTGAAACCCCAACGGGCCTATTTCGGAGAAAAGGACTGGCAGCAGATTGCCGTTGTCAAGGCTATGGTGCGCCACCTTGGAATAAAGGTACAGATTGTGGAGTGTGAGATTGTCCGAGAGAAAGACGGATTAGCCCTAAGCTCGCGTAACACGCTGCTCACAAAAGAAGAGCGCGCCATTGCTCCAGCTATTTACAAAGCGCTGAAGAGCAGTTTGACGTATGCCAAGAAGCATACCGTGAAGGAAACCCATGACAAGGTGGTTGCCGATATCAATGCCGTTGAAGGGCTGGATGTTGAGTATTTTAGTATTGTTGACGGAAATACCTTACAGGATATTGAGAATTGGGACGAGACACCTTATGTCGTTGGTTGTATCACAGTTTATTGTGGTAAGACCCCCATCCGTCTGATTGATCATATAAAATATAAAGAGCAATGATGATAGAAGTAATGAAGTCGAAGCTGCACTGTGTGACAGTGACAGAGGCGAATCTTAACTATATGGGGAGTATTACCATTGATGAGGATTTGATGGATGCTGCCAACTTGATTGCCGGTGAAAAAGTGCAAGTGCTTGACAATAATAATGGCGAGCGTTTTGAGACCTATATAATAAAAGGTGAACGTGGTTCTGGATGTATATGTCTGAATGGTGCTGCTGCCCGCAGAGTCCAAGTGGGTGATGTGATCATCATTATTTCATATGCTCTGATGGATTTTGAAGAAGCAAAGACGTTTAAACCTACAGTGGTTTTTCCACAAGAAGGAAATAGGGTATAACAATAAAGCCGCTCATCAATGAGCGGCTTTATTGTTGGAGTATAGATGAGTCTTACTCAATCACTACCAGTGCATCATCTTCCATGACGCTCTGACCAGGCTGCACACAGATGGCAGTAACCTTACCATCCTTTTCTGCTTCAATGTTATTGGCCATCTTCATGGCTTCAAGCACGAGCAGAGTGTCGCCAGCCTTCACCTCGTCACCGACATTTACTTCAATGGAAGTAATGACGCCTGGGAGTGGAGCTTTCACTGCATTGTTGGTGTTGACAGGAGCAGAACTGGACTCGCTAGATTCACTAGAAGTACTTGTCTGGGCTGAGGGACGAACCACAACCTTCTTTTCCGGCTCGGCTTCTGGCTCCCATGCAACCTTGTATTCCTCACCATTCACGGTGACCACAGCTTCATTCTCTACAATATCACCAATAGCAACCTCGTATTCATTGCCATTAATAGTGTACTTATATTCTTTCTTCATGATCCGTCTTTTTTAGGGATGTTCTGTCATTGTAAGGGCATAGCCATTCCACTGAGTCTGCTTCTCTACTATCGTAATGATACCAGGCTCCTTGTCATGGACATTATTACCCTTGAACTCGTAAAGTGCCATAGCAATGGCTGCATA
>CADCDY010000069.1 GCA_902800245.1 uncultured Prevotellaceae bacterium | reverse complement strand
TTCTCCAGTATACAGACGCATAAATGGGTTGTCAAAAGGAGTAAGATTCTCATCTACGACGAAGGTAATACTCCCATCGGTTCGATTCGTAATTTTGTTACTGCCTGCATAACCTGCTATTGTTACAAAGGCGAGCAGGGCGGTGATGATAGTTTTCTTGTTCATTGTTCGTTTCTTATTTGTCTTTACCTTTTATTATATAAACGCCGTAATCGCGGAAATATGACGCTGCGGGGCGTTAAACTTTCCTAATCCATTGGGCATAGAGAAAGCGTGAACAACCCATATCTTTCCCTCGTGGCTGTAGGATTATTCCTTGAAACTTCCTACATTTCGAGGTCTTTGAATGAGATAGCGAACGCCATTTCTCTTGTCCACAATGTCTTTGGGTATCACACGAATGCGAAATCCAGCGACAAAGGTACGAAAATATTAGAGAAATAAGATACAAATAAGGAGTTTTTTACGCTTTGCGAACAAAAATCGAGGATTTTGCGAACAAAATGCAGATACAAAAGCCTTCAGGAGGTATGCACAATGTTCCATGAAATATCATTTTGTTCGCAAATTGTTCGCAAAAATAGAAATCAGCAACCTTTGACTGCTCGTAAGTTGCTGATTTTCAGTGTGGACCAGCCAGGGCTTGAACCTGGGACCTCCAGATTATGAGTCTGTTGCTCTAACCAACTGAGCTACAAGTCCGGTGCTTTGTGTGAAAGCGGGTGCAAAGATACGCAGTTTTTAGTAAATATCCAAATATTTTTTGCGAAAAGAGAAAAAAAACGTACCTTTGACCCTTTGTCAAGGTACTTTCGTTCGAAAAAGCATAGAAAAAACGGTTTTTCTTTTGCTTTTTGCTCACTTAATCGTACCTTTGCAACCGATTATGGATAAGAAACGACAAGGATTGAGTGCTGCGGAGGTGCTGATAAGTCGGGAGGAGCACGGGCAGAACGTGCTGACACCGCCGAAACGACCCTCGATGTGGCGACTCTATCTGGAAAAATACGAAGACCCGATGGTGCGCATCCTATTGGTTGCGGCTGTCGTGTCGTTGATGCTGGCCTTCGTGAAGCAGGACTTTCTGGAAACGGTGGGCATCATTGCCGCAGTGGTGCTGGCGACGACGGTGGGCTTCTACTTTGAGCGCGACGCAGCGCGTAAGTTTGACGTGCTGACGCAGTTGGGCGAGGAACAGCCCGTGAAGGTGATACGCGACGGACGGGTGCAGGAGATTGCCCGTCGTGACGTCGTGGTGGGAGATATCGTCATGGTAGAAACAGGCGACGAGATTCCTGCCGACGGACAATTACTGGAGGCCATTGATTTGCAGGTCGACGAGTCAAGCCTGACAGGCGAGGCGATGACCAATAAAGAGGTGAGAGGTGAGAGGTTAGAGGTGAGAGGTGAGGAAGCCTATCCGAAGGACCAGCTGTTGCGTTCGTCGATGGTGATGAGCGGTTCGGGTCTCTATGTAGTAACGGCCGTGGGCGACGAGACGGAGATTGGTCACGTGGCGCGCCAATCAACGGAGATAACGGGTGTGAAGACTCCGCTGAACATCCAGTTGGACCGCTTGGCCAAGCTGATCAGCAAGGTGGGTATTGGCCTGTCGGCAGCAGCATTCGTAGTGTTCCTGGTGCACGACATCCTGAGCAACGAGCTGTGGCACACGACGGACTATGTCGGCATGACGGAAGTGGTGCTGAAGTACTTTATGATGGCTGTGACGCTTATCGTGATGGCTGTGCCCGAGGGTTTGCCTATGGCCGTCACGCTGGCCTTGGCGCTGAACATGCGGAGGATGCTGAAATCGAACAACCTCGTGCGTAAGTTGCAGGCCTCGGAGACGATGGGTGCCGTGACGTGTATCTGTACGGACAAGACTGGTACGCTGACGGAAAACAGGATGACGGTGGTGGAGATGCAGACGATAGATCCGACGGGCGAAACCCGTCGGCACGAACAACCATCAGCTATCGCGATGGCCATTGCGCTGAATACGACGGCGACGCACGACGTGGGTAATCCTACGGAACAGGCTCTGCTGCGGTGGTTGGTGGCACAGGGAGTGGATTATCAGCAGCTGCGCGAAGCTCACCCCATTACGGCCCGCGAGCCTTTCTCGACAGAGCGGAAATACATGTCGACCACCGTTGGCGACACGATATATATAAAAGGTGCGCCAGAGATTGTGATGGAGATGTGTGAGATGACTGACGAGGAACGGCAACAGGCCGAAGCGCAATTGGCTGAATGGCAGCAACACGCCATGAGGACGCTGGCCATAGCGGTTGGTTCTCGGTTCACGGTTCATGGTTTACGGTTGTTGGGCATTGTGGCCATTAGCGACCCGTTGCGCAAAGAGGTGCCTTCGGCTATCCGCCAATGCGGGCAGGCAGGCATCGACGTGAAGATCGTGACGGGCGACACAACAGCTACGGCGATGGAAATTGCACAGCAGTGTGGAATTACGGAATCAGGGAATCAGGGAACGACGGAATCCATCACGGGTGCGGAGTTTGCAGCGTTGAGTGACGACGAAGCCCTGCAGATGGTGAAGAGTCTGAAGGTGATGTCGCGCGCCCGTCCGACGGACAAGCAACGACTGGTGGCCCTGTTGCAACAACGTGGCGAAGTGGTGGCCGTGACGGGTGACGGCACCAACGACGCTCCAGCACTGAACCGTGCCCACGTAGGACTGTCGTTAGGCAGTGGTACGAGTGTTGCCAAAGAGGCCAGCGACATCACGCTCATTGACGACTCATTCCGCAGTATTGTCCATGCGGTGATGTGGGGACGGTCGCTCTATAAGAACATCCAGCGTTTCATATTCTTCCAGTTGGTGGTTAACGTGACGGCCTTGCTGCTGGTGCTTTGTGGTGCCTTTGTGGGTACTGAGATGCCGTTGACTATCACACAGATATTATGGGTGAACCTGATTATGGACACCTTTGCCGCTATGGCGCTGGCCTCGTTGCCGCCATCGAGGGAGGTGATGAAGGAGCGGCCTCGTTCGCAGGATGCGTTTATCATTACGCGTCCGATGATACGAGGCATTGGCATCATTGGGGGATTGTTCTTTGTGGTGACGTTCGCCCTGCTTTACTATTTTGAGCGCATAGCCGGCGTCGACCCCAAGGAGCTGACCATTTTCTTCTGCATCTTTGTCATGTTGCAGTGGTGGAACCTGTTTAATGCCCGCAGTCTGGGTTCGTGTCATTCGGCCTTCCGTAGGTTGTGGGCCTGTCGCGGATTCCTCTTCGTGCTGGCAATGGTGTTGGCAGGTCAGTGGCTCATCGTCACCTTTGGCGGAAAGATGTTCCGTACGGTGCCGCTCGAATGGCCGTGTTGGGGTTGGATCATCCTTGGAACGTCGCCAGTTCTCTGGGTAGGCGAACTGTTTAGATTAATCGTCAGAATGAGGAAGGCATGAAAGGATATGTAGCAACGATAGGCATGTTCGACGGTGTTCACCGCGGTCACCAGTTTGTATTACACGAAGTGGTGAGCGAGGCTCGTGCGATGGGTTTGCAGTCGCTATGCATTACGTTCGACCACTCACCCCGTCAGGAACAGGTGTTGACGCCGTTGGAGCAGAAAGTCAGGCTTATCCGCCAGACAGGCATCGACCGCGTGGAAGTGTTGGCATTTACCCCTGAACTGAAGGCCCTGACAGCAAAGGAGTTTATGGAGCAGATGCTGAGAGACCAATGGGGCGTTCGCGTGCTTTTGACGGGTTACGACAACCGCTTCGGCCACAACCGCGAGGAAGGGTTTGACGACTATGTGCGGTATGGTCGCGAATTGGGCATCGAGGTGCGCCAGTTGCGAGCCGAGGGAGCAATCAGCAGTTCCATCATCCGCCAGTTGATAGCTGAAGGCAATATCAGCAAGGCCAACGAACTGCTGGGCCATCCGTATGCGTTGCTGGGTCGTGTCGAACACGGCGAGCATATTGGTACACAGATGGGTTTTCCTACGGCAAATATCGTGGCAGACGACCAGTGCCAGCTGATACCCGCCTCAGGTGCCTATGCCGTAAAGGTAAGCGTAGGGGACGACGCAACGTGGAAAGCAGGCATGATGAATATCGGCACCCGTCCGACGTTCGACGGAAACCACCAGACGCTGGAGGTGAACATCTTCGATTTCGACGAAGACCTCTATGGCAAGGCGTTGTGTGTCGAGTTTGTCAGCAGGCTACGCGAAGAGCGCCGATTCGACAATATGGAGGCCCTGCGCGAACAGTTAGAAAAAGACGAAATACAAGCTAAGAAAGAGTTGTTATGAAGAAAGCATTAAGCTATCTGCTTATTTTTATCGGCATCCAACTACTTGGTGGTGCCATTATACAAACGGTTTGGAGCCTTGTTACCCATAGCAGCGACAAGACGGCCGCCATGCTGATTACCCTGACGGCTATATGTGCCGTGCTGGTCATCGTCGTATTCCTATGGGCCCGTTTCGCCATTGTGTCGCCCAAGTGGTTGCGCACGCGGCCTTGGACAGTGTTGGCGTGGAGTGTGGTGGCGTCGTTGGGAGCACTCATCCCTTCCATTTGGATGCAGGAACAGATGCCCGAACTGCCCAACTTGATGGAAAACGAATTTGATACCATTTTGGGAACGCCCTGGGGCTATCTGACCATTGGACTGTTAGCCCCGCTGAGCGAGGAAATCGTGATGCGTGGCGCCATTCTGAAGGAGTTGCTGAAGTCACAGAGACTATCCGTTTGGGGAGCCATAGCCATCTCGGCAGCAATGTTTGCCCTCATCCATATGAATCCAGCACAGATGCCTCATGCCTTTATCATCGGACTGTTGTTAGGATGGATGTATTGGCGCACTGGTTCGATACTACCTGGAGTAGCCTATCACTGGTCAAACAACAGCGCAGCATTTGTGATGTACGCCCTCTATCCCAATCCTGACATCAAACTCGTCGATATCTTCAAGGGGTCGGAAACGCATGTGGTGTTAGCGGTGTTCTTCTCGCTGCTCATTCTCCTGCCGGCTATCTACCAGCTCCACCTGAACATGAAAAGAGCTGACGAGCGCTAAGCGCAGAGAAAACGAAAATACGGGCTGCCCCAGACACATCAGATAGGGCAGCCCGTACTGGTTTCATGGATAGCGTTTTGAATAAACTTGATTAATAATATAGAGAAAGCATAGAAATATAATCTCAGTCGGTAGGCAGAGCCGGAGCCAGCACCTTGGTGCTATCGCCAGTCATTTCACCCACGTTAGCCACCTGCACAGGACTTACCGCCGCTACGGTATCAGCGTCCTGCAAGTTGTTGGCATAGTCGTCAGGAGTATTCCATGTGGAATCCCATGGAGCTTGAGCGGCATTGCCAAGGGTGAGGATGATGGCCACAACGGCCGCGGCCCTGAAAAGTGGCATCAGACGCTGGGTGAGTGTCACCGTGCGAGCCTTCACGCTCTTGGGAGCATGCTCTTCGTTCACCATTTCAAGCATACGGGCATCGAAGTCGTCGCCCAACGTCTGGGAGCTTGCCTCGTCGGCAAAGAGTGCGCGCATAGGTTCCATCTCCGCAGGGATATTCTCCTGACGGAAGAAGGTACGCAGGATACTCTCCTCTTCGAGGGTCGTCTCTGCGTTCCAATAGCGCTCCATGAGTTGTTCGATGTACTTGTAGTCCATATTGCTTTGCTTTTGGCCTTTGGCTATTCGCTTTTGGCCGTTTTCTATATTAAAGACGTTTGTCAAAACAAAAAGTTACAGGAATTTTTTAAATTTTTCGCGAATTGTTTGCCGGGCCCTGAAAATATTGACTTTCACCTGTTCTTCTGTGATGTCGAGAATGGTGGCAATGTCCTTATAGCTCTTGCCCTCCATATCGCGCAATTGCATACAGCTGCGTTGTTTTTCAGGCAATGCGCTGATGAGTTGTCGCACCAGTCGGACCCTATCGTTCTGGATAGTTTGTTCCTCTGGATTGGAAGCCACACGGTGGTCGTGGGGTTGGATGGATGCATCCAGCGACTGCGTCTGATTGTCCATGCGTCGCACCTTGTCCAGCGACAAGTTACGACAGATGGTCAGACAGAAGGCTTCTATCGAGTCTATCTGTTCCCAACTGTCGCGTTTGTTCCATACCTTTATCATCGTTTCCTGCACCACATCCTCCGCCTCCGCAGGATTCATCGTGATGCGGAGCGCCATTCTGTAGAGTTCATTCTTCAGCGGCAGGATGTCGGACTGGAAATTAATCATTGGCAATTGGCAGTTGGCTTTGGCTTTTGGCAGTTGGCTTTTAGCAGTTAGCTGTTAGCCTGAATCATAGTTCCGTGCTGGCCGTCAATAGCTGTTGCGAGGGTGATAATCACCTTCGAGACGCCAGCATCGACAGCACTGAGGGCATTTTCGATCTTGGGTAACATACCGCCGCTAATGGTACCGTCGGCTTTGTATTTTTCAAATGACGTACGCGTGATGACGGGAATCACTGAGTCGTCGTCATCGGGATTCGAGAGCACGCCTTTCTTCTCGAACGAGAAAATCAGCGTCACGTCGTAGTGCTGAGCCAGCGCCTTTGCCGTCTCTGAGGCGATGGTGTCGGCATTGGTGTTGAGGATATGTCCTTCGCCATCGTGAGTCAGTGGAGCCATCACGGGCGTGATACCAGCCTCGATGAGGTGTGCAAGGGTTTCGTTTGCGACGTTGTCAACATCGCCTACGAAGCCGTAGTCGACGGGGGAACCGTCGATCACTTTGACTGGGCGTTTGTGGCTGCGGATAACATCGGCATCAGCACCAGTCAGGCCAATTGCATTGACGCCATTGGCTTGCAAACGAGCCACAAGGTTCTTGTTGACCAAGCCACCATATACCATCGTTACCACCTCAAGCATATCGCTGTCCGTAATGCGGCGTCCGTTGACCATCTTGGTCTCGATGCCGAGTCGCTCTGCCATCTTGGTTTCCCTCGATGGCCGAGAAGTTGCGTAACAACTGAGAGAGCTGCAGTTCGTCCTCGACCACAGCTCCTCCTACTTTTACTATCGTTAGTTTTTCTTTCATATTCAATTTTCGTTATTACGGTATTACGTTATAACGGGATTACGTCACTCAAGATAGGTATAACCATAGAGTCCCGACCGGTAATTGCTGAGGAACTCCTTGCCTTCTTCGAGGGTAATCTTGCCAGTTTTAACGCTCTTGGCCACCCAGATTTCCAGCTGGCGCACCAGTTTCTTGGGATTATACTGTACGTACTCCAAAACTTCCTCAACGGTCTCACCATCGAATACCTGGTCGACATGATAGCCTCCGTCTTTCACGGAGATGTGGACAGCAGTAGTGTCGCCAAAGAGGTTGTGCATATCGCCCAGAATCTCCTGATAGGCTCCTACGAGGAAGACGCCCAGATAGTATTTCTCGTTGCGTTTCAATGCATGAACGGGCAGCGAATGCGAGTTATGACGGTTGGTGGCGAAGTTGGCAATCTTACCATCCGAGTCGCACGTGATATCCTGAATGGTGGCATTACGCGTGGGACGCTCGTTGAGGCGCTGGATGGGCATAATGGGGAATATCTGGTCGATGGCCCACGAGTCGGGTAGCGACTGGAACAGCGAGAAATTGCAGAAGTACTTGTCTGCCAACAGCTTATCGATATTCATCAGCTCTTCAGGTACATGCTTCAAGTTCTTGGCCAAGGCATGAATCTCGTGACACACGCTCCAATACATGGCCTCAATCTCAGCACGCGTCTTCAGGTCTACGATACCGTGTGCAAAGAGGTCGAGTACTTCTTCACGAATCTGTTCGGCATCGTGCCAATCCTCGAGTACATTGCGAGGCGACAGGTTGTCCCAAATCTCATAGAGGTCCTTCACCAGCTGGTGTGAGTTCTCGTCAGGCTCAAATTCCTCAGGCATCTCAGGCAACGAAGCTGTTTCCAGCACGTCAATCACCAACACGGAATGATGGGCAGCCAGCGAACGGCCACTCTCCGTAATCAGGTTGGGGTGGGGGATTTCGTTGCGGTTGGCAGCATCCACGAAGGTGTAGATACAGTCGTTGACGTACTCCTGAATAGAATAGTTGACACTACTCTCGCTCGAAGGAGAACGTGTGCCGTCGTAATCGACACCCAAACCACCGCCGCAGTCGACGAAGTCAACGTTATAGCCCATCTTGTGCAGTTGAACATAGAACTGCGAAGCTTCGCGCAGAGCCGTCTGGATACGACGGATCTTCGTAATCTGTGAACCAATATGGAAATGAATGAGGCGCAGACAGTCTTTCATGTCCTTCTTCTCTAGCAGGTCGAGAGCCTCCAGAAGTTCTGCACTGGTCAGTCCGAACTTCGAAGCGTCACCGCCACTCTCTTCCCACTTTCCTGCACCCGAAGAAGCCAGTTTAATACGAATACCGATATTGGGACGAACACCCAGTTTCTTGGCCTCACGGGCAATGATATCGAGTTCGTTCAACTTCTCCACGACAATGAAGATACGCTTGCCCATCTTCTGTGCCAACAGGGCCAGTTCGATATACGACTGATCCTTATAGCCATTACAGATGATGATGGAGTCGCTCTGACATTGGACGGCAATGACAGCGTGCAGTTCTGGTTTCGAACCAGCTTCAATGCCCAGATTGAACTTGCGTCCGTGGGAGATAATCTCCTCCACGACGGGCTGCATCTGGTTTACTTTGATGGGGAACACCACATAGTTTTCGCCCTTGTACTCGTATTCCTCGGCAGCTTTCTTGAAACAGCTCCACGTTTTCTCGATACGATTGTCGAGAATATCAGGGAAACGCAGCAGTACTGGTGACTGAACGTCGCGCAGCGAAAGTTCGTCCATCACTTCGCGCAGGTCAATCTGCGTACCGTCCTTACACGGTGTCACATAGACGTTACCTTCGTCATTGATACCGAAGTAACTGGTGCCCCAACCGTTGATGTTGTAGAGCTCCTTGGAGTCATCGATGGTCCATTTCTTCATTGTTATATCAGGAATGTTAGAGTTGTTAGGTGTTTATAGGTTTAACAGGGAACGAAGAGCAGCTACGCAAACGCTAATCTTGTCATAGTCATCAAGCACGTTGACATCAAGGGTATAGCGCGCTTTCTGATAGAACGGTTCGCGCTGCTCCAGATGTTCTGTGATATAGGCTATCAATTCCTCAGCGCTCTTGCCTTTCAGCAACGGACGTTCAATCTTAGCCATCAGCAGATGCTTGTAAAGTGTTTCGGGAGTGGCTTTCAGATAGACGACGTCACCTTGTTGGTTCAGGTAATCCATATTGTCGAAGAAGCAGGGTGTTCCGCCGCCACAACTGATGATGACGTCCTCAAATTCTGCCACCTCGTGCAACATGTTATGTTCTATCTTGCGGAAGCCCTCTTCACCTTTCTCGGCAAAGATCTGTGAGACGGTCTTGCGCATACGGCTCTCGATATACCAGTCCAGATCGTAGAACATCATGCCCGTCTCTTTCGAGAGGGCCTTGCCTACGGTCGTCTTGCCGGAACCCATGTATCCAATGAGGATGATGCGTCTCATTTCTTCTGCTTTTCGATGATTTCCATACACTGGTCAAAGGTCAGCTTCGAAGCAGTGGGATGCATGGCCTTGGGGATGCGATAGTTCTTGCCGTCGAAGGCGATATAAGGACCGTAGCGACCATTCAGGATTTGCATTTTACCATCAGCGTCAAACGACTTCAGGTGTTTCTGTGATTCCTGCTGTCGTTTCTCCTTAACGAGTGCGATAGCATCCTCCAAGGTAATATCCATGGGGTCAGTGTCTTTGGGCAGTGAGGTGTACTTCTTCTGGTGGAGCACATAAGGGCCAAAACGTCCTGTGCCAATAACTACGGGCGAGCCTTCGAAGTCACCCAGCGTACGAGGTAGCTGGAACAGTTCCATAGCTTCTTCCAACGTGATGGACTCAATGCTCTTTTCGCTTGGCATCTGAGCAAAGCGAGGCTTCTCAGAATCATCGGCAGTACCAATCTGAACCACTGGACCGAAACGGCCAATCTTGACAAAGACGGGACGTCCGCTCTTGGGATCGTTACCCAATTGGCGCTCACCGGCCTTATGCTCCTGACGGGCGTTCATAGTCTTCTCGACAGTGGGTTCGAACTTCTTATAGAAGCTCTTCATCATGTCTGTCCACTTCTCATCACCTTCGGCAATTTTATCGAAGTCCTGTTCCACCTTAGCGGTGAAGTTGTAGTCCATAATGGTTGGGAAGAACTTCATCAGGAAGTCGTTTACAACGATACCAATATCGGTAGGTAATAACTTTCCCTTATCAGAGCCGGCCATCTCCTTACGCTTTTTCTGGGTAATTACCTTGCCCTTCAGCGTGTCGATGGTATAGAAGCGCTCCTCGCCTTTTTTGTCGCCTTTATGGACATACTCACGTTGCTGGATAGTAGAGATGGTAGGAGCGTAGGTCGAAGGACGGCCAATGCCCAGTTCCTCCAGTTTATGAACGAGCGATGCCTCTGTATAGCGTAACGGGCCTTGGCTGAAACGCTCTGTAGCCTGAATCTCGCGACGAGTCAGTTCCAGACCTTTTTTCAAAGGAGGCAATACGTGGCTTTCTTCTTCCTGTTCTTCGTCGTCTACAGACTCACGATAGACCTTGATGAAACCGTCGAATTTTACCATTTCGCCTTGAGCCACAAAGAACTCTTCAGCACCACTAACAGTGATGTTTACGGTGGTTTTCTCCATCTCTGCATCAGCCATCTGACAGGCAATAGTACGCTTCCAAATCAGTTCGTAGAGTTTCTTCTCCTGCGAAGAACCTTCAATGGTGGTGTTTTCCATATAGGTAGGACGGATGGCTTCGTGAGCCTCCTGAGCACCCTTCGAACTGGTATGAAACTGACGCACCTTGCTATATTCTTCGCCATAGAGTTTCGTGATTTCTTCCTTGCTGGCATTGATACACAAGCCTGAAAGGTTGACAGAGTCAGTACGCATATAGGTAATCAGTCCGTGTTCGTACAGGTGTTGGGCAATGATCATCGTCTGACTGACGGTAAAGCCCAGTTTGCGGGCTGCTTCCTGCTGAAGTGTCGACGTGGTAAAGGGGGGAGCAGGTGTACGCTTCATGGGTTTCTTGACCACAGACTCGATAGTGAATGAAGCATCCTTGCACTTCTCCAAAAACTGTTCTACTTCCTCGTGGGTCTTCAGACGCTGGGCAAGTGTGGCCTTGACCTCTGTTTGCGAACCATCGGCATTGGTAATGGCAAAGATACCATTGACGCTATAATAGGGCTCGCTGTTGAAGCTCTGGATTTCGCGCTCGCGTTCAACTATCAATCGCACCGCGACACTCTGTACACGACCAGCTGACAAGGCCGGTTTTACCTTTCGCCACAATACTGGCGAGAGTTTGAAACCCACCAAACGGTCAAGTACGCGACGAGCCTGCTGGGCATTCACCAGATTCATGTCCAAATGACGCGGAGTCTCAATGGCCTTCAAGATAGCCGGCTTCGTGATTTCGTGGAAAACGATGCGGTTGGTTTTCTTTTCATCCAGCCCCAGCACTTCACACAGGTGCCAAGAGATAGCTTCTCCTTCGCGGTCTTCATCGGATGCCAACCAAATCTTCTCGGCTTTTTCGGCATTCGTTTTCAGTTCCTTAACGAGTTTAGCCTTTTCGTCAGGAATCTCGTATTCAGGTTCGAGGGTATCCGTGTCGATACTCATCTCTTTCTTCTTCAGGTCACGGATGTGACCATAGCTCGACATTACCTTATATTCCTTTCCCAGGAACTTTTCAATGGTCTTAGCCTTTGCAGGAGACTCTACGATTACCAAATTCTTTTGCATATACTTGTCTTTTTTTTTTATTTCTACGTCGACTTTCTTTGATTGAAAAGTTGACTTGCGTCGACTTTCTTTGATTGAAAAGTTGACTTGCGTCGACTTTCGGGCTGCAAAAGTAGAGAAAAGTTTTGGTTACACCTTATTTATATAGAAGATTTTTAGATTTCTTAACATTTTCTCCTTCTTCTCATTTTCTTCCATCCTTAAGGATGACGACAAAAACGCCCTTTGTCAGTCTTTTAAATAAAGAGCAAAAAAGCGTATGAAAAGAATACTGATGATGCTTTGCCTGATGTTGTCGATACTTTCGACACAGGCAGCAAACAAGCCATGGGATAATGGCAAGTTAAAGGTATCGGATAACCAGCGTTATCTGCAGTTTGAGAACGGACAGCCCTTCTTCTGGTTGGGCGAGACAGGATGGTTATTACCAGAACGACTCGACAGGGCCGAAGCGGAATGGTATCTGCAGTCGTGTGCCAAGGCTGGTTATAACGTTGTGCAGGTACAAACGATTGATGGCGTTCCTGCTTATAATATCTATGGTCAGATGTCGAATATCGACGGTTGGGATTTCAAGAACATCAACCAGAAGGGCGTCTATGGCTATTGGGACCACATGGACTATATCGTTGATATGGCTGCCCAACACGGCATCTATATCGGTATGGTGTGCATCTGGGGTGGATTGGTGAAAGATGGCAAACTAAGTGTGGAGGATGCAAAGAAGTATGGCACCTTCCTCGCTAACCGCTATAAAAGCAAGAAGAACATCATCTGGTTTATGGGTGGTGACATACAGGGTGACATCAAGCCTGAGGTTTGGGAGGCATTGGCTACAACCATCAAGTCGATAGACAAGAATCACCTAATGACCTATCATCCCCGTGGACGCTATACTTCCGCCAAGTGGTGGAGCAAGGCTGAATGGATGGATTTCCATACCTTCCAAAGCGGCCATCGCCGTTACGGACAGCGTATGGGTAATGCCGACTATCCTATCCCTGACAATACGGAGGAGGACAACTGGATGTATGTCGACTCCACGTGGAAGTACAACCCCATCAAGCCGGTATTGGACGCTGAGCCTTCGTATGAGGACATCCCTATGGGATTGCACGACGCTAACGAGCCACGATGGAAGGATTACGACGTGCGCCGCTACGCTTATTGGAGCGTGTTTGCCGGTAGTTGTGGACACACCTACGGACATAATGTCATCATGCAGATGCTAAAGCCCGGCTATCCCACGAGTTATGGTGATGCTGGCGACGTGAAGGCGTGGTATCAGGGATTGAAAGATCCTGGATACAACCAGATGCAATATCTGAAACGTCTCATCCTGTCGTTCCCCTATTTTGAGCGTGTGCCAGATCAAAGTGTTATCTTGGAGAATGGTGAGAAGTACAATCGTCTGATTGCAACGCGCGGCAATGACTATCTGCTCGTCTACAACTACAACAATAATAACATGAAGCTCGACCTGACAAAAATCAGTGGCGCGAAGAAGAATGTTTGGTGGATGACGGCTGCCACAGGAAAGTTGAAGTATCTTGGTGAATTTGACAACAAGGTGCTCACATTCCGCTATCATCCACAGTCGGCACGCGTAGAGGATGGCGTACTTATCGCCATTGATAGCAGCAAGGACTATTTGAAAAAAGACCAGACGGAACTGTCGCCCGATGGATATAAAGCGAAGGAACGCGACTTGAATGAATGAACCACGGATTTCACAGATTATACGGATGAAGAAACTTCTTGTTATATTGCTTGCCCTGTTGCCCTTGTTGGCCTTTTCCAAAGTGGAGGTGACGAACCTGCGCGTTGAGAACTTGGACGAACCGCTGGGCATTGACACCAGCAAACCTCGTTTCTCGTGGCAGATTACCAGCGATAAAAAAAACGTGCGCCAAACGGCCTATCAGATAGTTGTCAGAGGCGATCAGGGCGAACTGTGGAACTCCGGGCGTGTGGAGAGCGACCAACAGCTGTGGGTGCGCTATGGCGGCTCTCAGTTAAAGAGCAATACAGCTTGCACGTGGAAGGTTAAGGTTTGGACCACCGCTGGTGAGTCCGATTGGAGCAGTGACGAGTGTTTCAGCATTGGACTGCTTGACGAAGGTAAATGGACGGGCTATTGGATAGGCTTGGAACAACTGTTGCCTGGTGAAGAAAGAGGAATGCACACACGCATGGCTGCACGCTACCTGCGTAAGGAGTTTCAGTTGAAGGACAAAGCAATAAAACGAGCAACGGCCTACGTTGCCGGCATCGGATTGCATGAATTTTACGTCAATGGTCAGCGAATGGGTGACGGTGTGCTGCAGCCCGTGCCCTCAGACTATCGCAAGACCATTTATTATAACACATATGACGTGACAGAGAGCATTGAAAATTATCCACTTATCTGTGAGGGAACGGGTAAATGTCTCTGTCTCGGCATTGTCCTTGGGAACGGGCGTTATTTCCCTATGCAACAGCATAAGCCCTATAAGATTCATACCTTTGGCTATCCGAAGTGTCGCATCAACGTCATAGTCGAATATACCGATGGTAGCACCCAGCGCCTGCAGACGGACGACAAAGGTTGGAAGGTAACGGCTGACGGCCCCATCCGTGCCAACAACGAATACGACGGAGAGGAGTATGACGCCCGTATGGAGATGCTGGGCTGGAGCGAGGTTGGCTATGACGATTCGAAATGGTTGAAAGCTGAACGAACGGATATTCCTCGGGCTTATCTTCGTGCTCAGAAGACGCAAGGCATGAAGGTGTTGCAACAAATACGACCTGCATCCATAAAAGGAAATCTCGTTGAAATCGGCCAAAATATTGCAGGATGGCTGAAAATTCGTGTTCGTGGACAAAAGGGTGACACCATCCGTATTGTCTATGCCGAAAAACTAAATGACAACGGAACTTTATATCGTGACAATTTCCGCAATGCCCGCTCAGCAGATATTTACGTTTGTAACGGTGAAGAAGGAGCAGAAGGCCGTTGGTGGGCTCCGACATTCGTCTATCATGGTTTCAAGTATGCTGAGGTTATTGGACTGAAAAATGCAAAAAAGGACGATTTCATCGCAGAAGTGGTGGCTGACGAGATGGCGACTACGGGTCATTTTGAATGCTCTGATACCATTCTGAATAAGGTGATGAAGAATGCCTGGTGGGGTGTTTTGGACAACTACAAAGGTATGCCAATCGACTGTCCGCAACGTGACGAGCGTCAGCCTTGGCTGGGCGACAGGACGATGGGTTCGTTGGGCGAGTCATTCCTGTTTGACAACGAGCGACTCTATACCAAATGGATGCGTGACATTTGTGAGGCACAGCGCACGGACGGATGTATCCCTGACGTAGCGCCAGCATTCTGGAATTATTACAGCGACGATGTGGCATGGGCAGCAGCTTTACCTTTTGGTTGTGATATGCTGTGGCGACAGTATGGCAATCGCGAAGCTATCGACAAGAGCTATCCTGCCATCAAGAAATGGGTGCAGCACATCATTGAAGAATACTCCAAGGATGGTATCATTCATTGTGGGAAGTATGCCGATTGGTGTGTACCTCCTGAAAGGCTCGAACTCATCCACTCGCAAGATTCTGCGCGACAGACGGATGTCACACTCATCTCCACCGCATATATCATCTGTACCCTGCAACTGATGGAGCAGTGGGGCTGTGAGAAAGAACTGTGGCGCCCTATCCGTGAACAGATGGCAGAGGCTTTCAACAAGCAGTTCCTGACCATCAAGCGAGGCACCAGTCCTCGTCCTGGCCACGTGCTCTATCCTGACTCTATATATTATGGTAATAATACGGTAACGGCGAATGTGCTGCCCTTGGCACTGGGCATTGTACCTGATGATTGCAAAGAAGATGTCGTGAAGCAAATCGTAGAAAACATCTGTGTCCAAAACAAAGGCCACGTGTCGTGTGGCGTCATTGGCATCTCGTGGCTCCTCAGAGGTCTGAGCGATAATGGTTTCAGCGACGTGGCTTATTTTTTGGCCACACAGCGCACCTACCCGTCGTGGGGTTATATGACGGAGCAGGGGGCGACAACCATTTGGGAACTATGGAATGGTGACAAGGCCAATCCTAAGATGAACAGCGGCAACCACGTGATGCTGTTAGGTGACCTGCTCACGTGGTGCTATCAATACCTCGGCGGCATTCGTTCAGCCGTGGGCAACGGTTCCGCCGTTGCCTACAAGCACATCGTGTTCAAGCCTGCCTTCGACATCCAAGACTGCGAATGGACGAATGTAAGCTTTGACTCACCTTATGGAAATATTACGAGTGATTGGAAGAAGAATCTGCAGCACCTCGACTGGCACGTGGTGATTCCCTGCAACACAACAGCTACGATCTATCTACCTGATGGTACGACAAAAGAGATTGGTTCTGGTACTTACGACTTTAGTTGCGACATTCCAACTTCACATCCAGCTATCATGAAGGATGAATTCCTCTACGAGCGAACTTTTTTTCCAGAGGCTCATGCCTCAACCATTGTGGAGACGAAGAAAGGTGACTTAGTGGCAGCATACTTCGGTGGCACACACGAGAAAGATCCAGATGTCTGCATCTGGGTGAACATAAAAAAGAAAGGTTCCGACCAGTGGAGTGCTCCGATACTGGCTGCTGATGGCGTGCTCGACCTCAACGATTCACGCGCTAAATTTGCTGGCCTTTCTGGTATGAAAGACGATACGACACCGGCAACGGCGGGACCAATTCGTCGTGTGCTTTGCGGTTTAGCCGCAAAGAAAGGCACTCGCGACGAGCAAACCTACGATTACATTACCAAAACGACCCGCCTACAGAATGTTCCCGCGTCGCTGAAGCGCAAGTCGTGCTGGAATCCAGTGCTCTATGAGATGCCCAATGGTGAGTTGTGGCTATTCTTCAAGATAGGCAGTAGCGTAGGTGACTGGACAGGTTGGCTAGCAAAATCGAAGGATGGAGGCAAGACGTGGAGCGATAAGGAGCCTTTAGGCTACGACTTAAAAGGCCGTGCTTACCTCGGCCCCATCAAGAACAAACCCGAACTGATTGGCAATCGTCTGCTCTGTGGCTCAAGCACTGAGGGTAATGGCTGGCGCTTCCACATGGAGATTTATGATCTGGATACCAAACAATGGAAATATGTACCAGTGGAAAGTACGGAAGCCATCAAGACCGACGACAACGAGCGACACCCCATCGACTGTATCCAGCCTTCTATCCTGAAATTAAAGGATGGTCGCCTGCAGGTGCTGATGCGTACACATAATGCCCGTTTGGCAACGTCGTTTTCATCGGATGGCGGTGACACTTGGACGCCTGTGACGCTCACAGAAGTGGTGAACAACCAAAGCGGAACAGATGCTGTGACACTGAAGGATGGTCGTCACGCACTCATCTACAACAATTTCGAGACATTACCACTGACCAAGAAAGGCGTGCGCACCCCCTGTTCTATAGCCCTCAGTGACGATGGCCTACATTGGCACCACGCATTGACGTTGGAGGACTCACCCATCGATCAATACAGTTATCCTGCCATCATCCAAGGTCGTGACGGCACACTACACTGCGTCTACACATGGCGACGACAGCGTATTACCTACAAGCAAATAGACTTGAGGCAACTGCGTTAAGATAAAGCTGTTAGAATATCCAGACTTGACTTTCGTCAGGGTAGTTGTACCAGTCAAGAGCTGCCTTGTGGTTTTCCACCCATGCGCCAAATGCGTGGCCTGTGGTTTTATAAGCTCCATCACTGAATACCACACCAGTATCCGTACGTTTGTAGAAACCAATCTGCACGCCCTCCAGCGGATATTTGAAGTCATCAGAAGGTATAAGCAATGCCCAAGGCAGGTCCTTGATTCTGAACTCTACCTGATAGTTGTACAACACCTGAGAGGCTTTCAACTCGTCGAGATGGACTTCATATACGCCGCTGTTGTAGTTTTTGACGATAAATGGGTCGATTTCCTCGAGCGTTATGTTTTCAGCTATCGTAGAGTCTTTGAAATAGATAATATAACTCTGGCTGACGGAATTTCTCGATTCATACTCTGGGCTAGCGTCCAAAGACGTATTATAGTATTTGCGCAAGGCTATCGCACCCGTGTTTTCCATGATGGACTGATAGGGGTCCATAGCCCAGTGCGCATCGGCACACACGGTGATGACGGGTTGATTCTTCGTACTACAAATCAACAGGTCGTAACTTTTTACAAAGTTTTTCGAACCCGCTGGCAAATTATCGTTAAATGTCTTGCCGTTGGCAGTCGTGACGCTATCAATATCGTCATATTTGCAACCCATCACCCTGAAAAATCCGGCAAGCTGTTCATTACAGCCCACGGCTGACAACGTTACGTGAACCACCACTTGCTTGGGTGTTGTATGCTCCACACCGATGCGGAACACGAGATCGTTGTAGTCGTAGTCGCCAACCAACGGAAAGTCCTTTTCATAAATATAGGAATAGGTCTGTGGCTTCAAGGTTCCAATCGGAGTTCCTGTATTGATACCTCCGGAAAAGTTAACCTCCGTCTGTGTTACAGGGAAGGACTTTACGTAGTAGATGCCATCCTTATCGACGAGTGCCACATAGAGCGTAGTCTGTATCATGGGCACACTGACCGTCATCCATTTCGATTCCCCTTTGGCTATCACACTCTCGTTCATCACTTCGGCCTTTGTGCTGGACAGCGGGTTGGCAGTCAGCAACATCACCTTCTCAACATCTTGACTGACGTTGGCTGTAATCTTGTACGAGCGCTCTTCCGTCAGTCTCCACTGGTGATATTGGTCTACGCTGTCTACTGGAGAATTGTATTTGATGTATTCATTATACTTCTCCTCGTCATAATAGTTTGTTGTACAAGCCATCGTGCTCAGAAGCGCCATTGCTCCCAAGGTCGTCTTTATCAGTGAGTGAGTCATTTTCATCTTACTTTATTCAAAAAGGTGTACTAATTTGGTCCCAAAATTACTATTTTGGTTTCAAAATTACAAAATATTATAGACAAATGACCATTATTTTTCGCAATTTTATAGATTTTAACACTACAAAATTAAAATCTTATGAGCGGAATGAAAAAGTTTTTTGGAATAGGATTATTGGCTCTGCTCACGACGGCCTATTTAACATCCAGTTGTTCGCGCGATGAATTCTCGGGTTCTATGATTGAAGCCAAGGCAGAGGCATTTAATGAAGTTTTCATAGAAACCTATGGTACACCAAACCCACAGCATGATTGGGGTTTCGGTACTGGCATTTCAACCCGTGCGTTTACGCGTTCTGAGAATGCTAACGCTAACGAGTGGGCAGACCCCAACAAGGCTTACGGTGGCTTGAAGGTTCCTCCTCCCCTTACTCCAGCACAGATTGCTGTGGTAAAGAAATATTTCCAGACTCATCGAAATCTTGGTTATGAGGACCCTCAATGGACGCACTACTTTATCCAGCAGGTGTATAAGGGACATACTGATGTACCTCAGGGATGTGCTACCCCCGAGGCATATATGGCTGCTGACGGTACAACTTATCTCATAGCTTCAGATTATATGGATCACCTGGCAGCAATTGATGGTAGTTTTGTTGATCACATCAACAACTTCAACCATGGTGATTGCAGCGAGAACGGTAACGTGCTGGATAATGGCGGTAATGCCAATGACGGTCCTTTCCATACCGATAAGATTATGTATATGTATAATTCAACGACGAAGCATTTCGGTTACTTTAACAGTAACGGCTCGTTGTGTCATACTAACTACACCGGCTTGGTGAGCTATGCGACCATTATGCAGGAAATGGGTTCTGAGGCAGATTGCCTTAACGACGGTTGGAACCGCTCGTTCATGGGCTTCGACTTCGAGCAGATGATTGATGACCAATGCTATGCTACCGAAAATAATGCAGTGAAGAACCTGACCATCTGGGGTAACTATATTATTAATGGTTCGATGCAAACCAACTATGTCTATCAGTACAATAGTCAGCCCGTGAAGATGCTGAGCGACCAGATGAACCGCTATTGTGGTGATAAGAGGACAGTTACTGATGCACAACTTTATACTGATGTTTACGATGCAAACAACAACAATGCTTACGTTGGCAAACAGCTGAACACTGCTGTCATCGACGGTCTCCTTGATGACGGCTATCTGCCCGTTGATAACAAAGACTTACGTGAGTGGGTTAAGGTTGGTGGTTGCGCTGACGGCTACTTCAGCGACTGGATTGTGACGTTGACTGAGGCAAAGCGCCAAGACGGTGGAGATATTCCTACTGAAAACGCTGACATCATTACCGTGC
Organism: uncultured Prevotellaceae bacterium; assembly: GCA_902800245.1. GTDB lineage: Bacteria > Bacteroidota > Bacteroidia > Bacteroidales > Bacteroidaceae > Prevotella. The sequence continues at coordinate 10,839 of CADCDY010000069.1, read as the reverse complement.
AGGAAATCCTCGACGGACGTATTTTCTGCGAGGACTTAGGATCGTCAGAGAAGTCTGATATTGACTACAACGACGTAGTGTTCGATGCCTTCACCTATGTGACGAAAACTTATAAGGTGCCATATACTTTCGACGGCAATAAGAACAAAATGTACGACTATAGTAGTAAGCAGTATCTGGGCTATACTTACAATAAGACTGACATTAACCTGCTGGCTGCTGGTGGAACGATTACCATTTCTGCCGCAGGACAGGATGTCAACCAGAAGCTGGGCATCGACAAGTCCATCATGGCTAATACTTATGTGGAAGGCGTGAGCCCTAACAGATCCGGATATTCTAACTTCGATAACGGAGTTAGTCCTGTCAAATTTACAGTCAACAATCCAATGTATGTTGATTTGATCAAAATACCCATTGTGGTGAAGCTGGGTACAGAAGTGAAAGAGCTGCAGGCCATTAGGGGTAGCGTGCCCCAGAAGTTCTTAGCTCCTGTGGGAACACCTTGGATTCCTGAGCGCGTGGAAATACAAAATGGATTCCCCGAATTCAGTAGGTGGGTGCAAACAATAGCTACGCCTTGGGGAGATTTGGTCCCCAATAACCTCTATAACCTTAAATTCGTTTCGAATTTTAGTGTAAATAATTGGGGCGGATCGATAGAAAAATTCTGGGCCACTACGGTGGATTATCCGGCAATGTATGTCGATAATGAAAATCAGATTACCATCACGCTCGGAAATGGACAGTCACTGCAAGAAGGCGACCAGATAGCCATCACAGGTTATCGCAAAAACGACGACAACGCAGCGGGCACGCTCTACATTAAGTGTAATGGCAGTGTTGTCGCACAGACGCGGGATTATAACAACATCAGTTATGATGCCTATCCAAACACCTTCGTTTTCTCTGTGTCTTCCGACATGGAGGGCTACAGTAGCTTCCAGCTGTCGAGAGATCTGAATGGCGCCCAGATATATATCACTGGCATTACCGTCATCGGCGGACTCGGTGCCCAGCGTGATAATTCTACTTCGACTACAACCCCAACCACCCCGACCACGCCTACTACCCCGACTGCGCCAACAGTTACACGTCCGAACAATCCTACCTATGATGGTCCTGATGTGACGTTCACTTCTGAATGGACTAACTATGTTTCTTTGGATAAAGACACCTATCCTGCTATTGATAATGTCGCTAATGGCACGGTAGTTCGCGTATATGGCTACGGCACCAGCAGCGATTGGCACGTTAAATTGGCTCGGCAAGAATCTGAATGGGTTGATATAGAAGAGAAAAAAGGTTCAAATAGTTACACATTTACAGAGCCGTTAACCTTTACCCTTAATGATGAACAGGCTACAAAATTGAAGAACAGCGGAATACTTATAATATATGGTAAGGATTTCGTCGTGAAGTATGTCACGGTCGAGAATCCCAGTAGTACTGGTGGCGGTGGTAATTATGAAGGAATAGTTTTGTGGGATACTGGTGGAGGTGAGGCTACTATATCTTCCACTACTTTCCAGAATGCAAACGCACAAGTGAATAACATAATTCGTATTTATGTTGATTCGCCATCAGCGGGTTATTGGCACGTAGCTCTTTACCCAGGTGGATATAATAGTGGAGCGCAAGTTTCGGACTGGGAACCTGCTAATTTCACAACTGCTTATAACCCACAGCCATCGGATTTCCCCGGATATGTGGATTATAAAATAAAAAATACTACAGCCTTGAACAGCGTTTTGAATGGTGGTTTGATAGTTCAATCTACTAACCTTACCAGTAATGGTATCTTGGCAGTATCATTAATTAAGTAGGATTATTTTGAAATAATATAATAAGATTTTAATTTGTCACTGAAGAGGGCACCTGCGTGAGACAGGTGCCCTCTTTTTAGTTCGCTCAAGAAGCGGATGCTGAACCCAAAGGAACTAAACAGGCAATCCAAAGGAACTAAACGGACGGTCCAATATAACTCAAGTGTTGCAGTCGCTTAAATCCTTTGGAGTTATGGAATTAAGAGTTATGTTATAAACACAGGCTGCACTATATGTGTTAGAGAATGTCGGATTTAAAATTTTCATCGCAAAAATGCCAAAAAAAACATTCATCCATTCATTATTCGATTTAACATACTGAAAGACAGAAACTTATAGAATGAATAGTGCCCATGAATAGTGATTCAACCATTCATTATTTGGACGATTTTGCTGTGATTATAACAGCTTTGAGGAAAGGAGCAAAAGTGTTTCTTCATTGTAATAATACTGGAAACACTTTGTCACAAAGGGCGTGACACTTTGTTTCCGATAAGGTTACAAAGTGTAACTATATTTATTGTTGGAGTGTAACTGATTGAAATTCATGCAGAAAGCAATTTATCAAGCAATAAAAGATGAATTATATACGACAAAAATGAATAGTGAATGAATGGTTAATGGCAACTATTCATTATGTAATTGATTGACTATTAGAAGGTTATACGCAAAAATGAATAGATGATTAGTGAAATATAAAATTCTCAGTATATGAAATTTTGTAATCACAACTATCGAAAATCCTCCGCTATCCTTTCGTTGGCTTTCAAATAGTTAGAGGTACTAGCGGAGGGAATTTTTTTAAGATTGTGCAGTCCTTTGTGATTATTTTCATCTATTATAGTAAAAGACCTTCCAAAGGATGATGGAAATAAAAAGTACAGCCTTTAACGTTGATGTTGCCGAGTTCCCCTATTTCTGTAATGAGGATGTTTTTATCGGCAATATGTTCCAAGTGGCTAAAATCAAGCTCGACGAGGAAGGTACTGAGGCGGCTGCCGTTAGTGTCATAGAAATGGCAACCAGTGGCATACATTCGTTTACCGAGTTCTACGCTACGCGCCCGTTCCTCTATGTTATTAGCGAGCAGTCAACAGGCATCATCTTCTTCATTGGCCAGTACGTAGGCGATGTCAGTGCGAACGTCATCAGCGGCATTGCTACCACCAATTTGCAACCCAACCCTGCCGCAGACATCCTCTACGACCTCCAAGGTCGCCGCCTTACTGCCAAGCCCACCAAGGGCATCTATATCCAGAACGGAAAGCTGGTTGTGGTTAAGTAGTGTAGATGAAGTACGAGCCGCCGTCGCTCTGGCAATATTTGCGCAGCAATTGTTGGATGTACTCGGCATTCTCACGCACACGCTGTTCGTTGCCGTCGTAGCCGTTGATGAGTACCACCAGGTGACGAGTGTCTATCGTCATCTTCGTGCGCTCGTTGTCGCTGGTCGGGGTGCCGACGCCACCCTCTGCGTCGCGATAGACAGGCAAGCCACAGATGTTCAGGAGCCCACGTCCGATACCTTCGTAGGGCTCACCCTCGCGCCCGATGCCCAGCGTCAACGTGTTGCCTACAAACTTGTCAGCATCGAACCCACCGATGCTGTAACCATATGCAATAGATGCCAGGTTGACGAGGTCCACCAGCGTGTCACGTTGGTATAATTCCTTGCCTTGCAGCATGCGGCGTATGAGGGCCTCCGACGCAGGGCGATAGCGTGAGGGGTCTTTGCCACAGGCCTTGTAAACCCGTCGTGTGGCCGCTATGCTCGTCATATCTTTCAGCGACTCGGTAGTCAGTTCACTGCGAAACCTTTCGCCCAATGCCTCAATCTCCTGCCACAGTTCTTCGCAGTATGGCGTATTCACCACCTGTGCTTCAACACACGCCCCCACAAACTCAGGGCATACACTTTCTATCTCTTGCGATACGTTGATAATCATGGAGCCGGGAAATTTCTAATGTGTTTATTTTAAAAGATTTCAACCCCAAAACGATGAGGTTGAAATCTTTTGTTGTTATGTTTGATTCCGTCTTATTCGGCCAGAGGGTCGAAGGTGCCGTTGGAGCCACCGCGATTGTAGTCAGCCCAGCCGATGGTCTGAGGAAGGTCGGGATTGTGGCTCTGTGCTCCTTGGCCCAGTCCGAGGAAGTAGTACTTCGGGCGGAAGGCTACGTAGAGGGCATTCTTCTGTGAGTCGCGGCCGTCACCAACCTTGTATTGTGTGACGAGGTTGGTGTTGTACCATGTTTTCAGCGTAGTGAGCTGTGACTCGATGTCTGCCACACTGAAGTTAACTCCGGCAGGACGCTCAACACCAGCCTTAACCAGCGGGTCGCTGTCGGCAGTCGTGCCACCGACGCCAAACTGGTTACCCGTGCGGAACTCGACGCGCTCACGACGCTGGCCGTTCCAAGGTTTGAAGCCTAACCATGTGCAGGTATTGCCACCCCAACCAGTAACCTTCCATGAAGAAGGCAGTGGTTGAGCCTCTGAATCAGGATCGGCTGCAGGTTCTGTGAGTGTACCACCATCGAAGAGCATCCAACGACGCATATCGTCGAAGCGCTTACCCTCGTAGGCAAACTCAATCTGACGTTCGTAGAGGATGGCCGACATACAAGCAGCCTGGTCGGTACCCAGATTGGCCTGAAGACCATAATTATTTTCAGCGGTATATCCGGCACGAGCACGAATCTGCTGCAGGTAACCTACAGCCTCGCCCATCTGTCCTGCACCGCAGGCAGCCTCAGCCAGATTGAGCAGCACTTCAGCATAGCGCAACTCGATGAGCGGAGCACCGGAATAGTAGTGCTGGCTGGCAATGGGGTCGTAGTTGTAAAGCGGTGAGGGGTTGACGTCGAGGTCGTCGCTCTTCTTGCGGACATAGATGCCAGCCTTGCTGGTAAGCAGGTTGTCGGCACCATATGAGTTGCCGCTCTCGGGGTTGCCCTGATCGTTGAGGTCGACATACCATACATAATTCCACAGCACGTAGTTCTTACCACTGTCGTACGAGGGATTGTTGGCATCAGCGGGTACAGGGTCGCCACTATAGGCCCAGCGGAAGCCGGGGAAGGCGAATGTGCGATAGAAACGCGGGTCGCGGTTCATGTAAGGCGCCGTCTCGTCGTAAGTGTACTGACTGCGCTCGAGCTTCGTATAGGTATCGGTATAGGTACGCTTACCAACCTCCGTCAGTGCCGGCAGGACATTGAGGTCAGCCATCTTACCATCAGCCATCGGGAATAGCTCGACCAGTGCAAGACCGGCATTCTTACCGCTACCGCCCGTGTTCTTCGGACGGATGGCACGTTCCCAGTTGTTGTTGCGCTGGATGTCGGAACCATCAGCAACGATGTTGTTGTAAAGAGACACGAACACAGCCTCAGGATTGATGGAACTCGACAAGAACTGATTGGCAAAATCGCTGCCGTTGACGTTGGAAGAACCCTTAAACAGACCATAGCCACAGGCATTGATGCTGTCAAGTTCCTGCTTCATCTGAGCGTAAGCCGTCTGCCAGCGTGCCTGGTCGTTGGCACGGTTGAACAGTGGACTTGCCCAGAGCAGTAGCACGCGGCCCTTCAGAGCCAGCGCAGTACCCGTGCTGACGCGGCCCCAGTCTTCACCAGTCCATCCGCCCTTCATGGTCTTTTCAGCCAACAGGCGGGCCGACAGGTCGAGGTCGCTGCAAATAAACTCGATGGTCTCCTTGGTAGTAGCACGTGGCGTGAAGTTTTCCTTGACAGGCTCAAGCACCTCCTTTACGAGAGGCACACCACCATACCATTTCACCAGGTTATAATAGCACCATGCACGGAAGAAATAAGCCTGTCCGAGCATGAGATTCTTATTTTCTTGCGACAACGTACTACCGTTGACACCCTGGATGAAATCATTGATGTTACGGATACGTCCGTAGACAGAGTTCTGGATGTTGTTATGAGCACCCATGAAGTAGTCGGGCACACCATTTGAAGTACCCATTGACGACAGGGCAATCTGCGGGTCAGTGTAGATGGTGAAGCCGGCATATTCCTCCGTAGCACCGCCTGCAGCGTCGTTGTTACCGATTGAGACCGACAGGTAGTTCGTTCCCGTTGTCAAGTCGGCTACCTGAGGCAGACACCATCCGTAGATGTCGTTGAGTCGGGCGTTGGCACCCTCCACGTAGTTATATACATCCGTCGTGACGTTGTCGTAGTTCTTCTTGTCCTGCAGGAACTGGTCGCTACAAGCCGACAAGGCCAAAACCGCAGAGAGACCGAAACTGAAATATTTTATTGCTTTTTTCATAATCGTAATCTTTTAAGTGTTTAGAACGACAGATTGATACCGATGTCCCAACGACGCAACGTAGGATAGTTGCCGTAAGTTCCTGCCATCGGGCTGGTGAACTTGTCGGGATAGGGGTTGTAGAAGTTAATCAGGTTCTGACCAGTGATGTTCAGACGAACATTCTTCACGCCAACGCTCTTGAACCAAGCATTGGGGAAGGTGTAGGCCAGTGTCAGACGGCTCAGGCGCACGCTGGCAGCACTGACACGCCAGAAGCTGGAGGCCACTGCGTTCACACTCTGATAAGCGAGGTTAGGATATTCTCCGTCGCGGTTCTGCTTGACAACAAGATTACCACTGCCATCATAGACATCCTGATAAGCATACATATTATCGGGATTCCAGAAAGAAGGCATGTTGTAATACTCGATGTTCGAGCTGGAAGGTACACCGATAGCTGCTGAAGGCAGTGTGGTGTAACCACCCCAGGAGGCACCAAACTGAGCAGTCAGCGCGATACCCTTCCAGTCAGCATGAGCATTAATGGTAAATCCATAGGGGTTCGAACGATTGCTCAAGCACACCTGGTCATTGTCCTTATCAACTACACCGTCAGGGCCGTCGTAAGTTCCAGTCTCTGCATTATAGACTCCGCGCACATCCTTATAAATCAGCATACCCGGGCGGACCTTGTCCTTGCTCATACCCATATACGAGGTGATGTGGTACTTCTCGAAGTACTCTTCAATATCCTGGAACGAACGGAACATACCGATGCACTGCATTCCCCAAGTACCGATGTCTGTACGACTGCCCTTGGTAATCTGGCGATAGAGATACTCGGTGGGGAAGTCCATAACAAGTACTTCGTTGTCAGAGTAACCGGTATTGATACCAATACGATACTTGAAGTCCTTGCCAATCTTGTCGCGCCAAGTGATGCCAAGCTCCCAACCCCAGTTGTTCATCTCACCAAGGTTCTGGGAAGCAGTCTGCGTTCCGATAGGAGTAGGAATCTCCTGAGCCAGATTAATCAACATCTCGCGGTTCTTCTCATAATACCAGTCGAAGTTAACAGCCAAACGCTTGTTCAGCACCTGGAAGTCGAGACCGATGTTGGTCTTGTAAGACTTGTCCCAGTGAACATCGGGATTCAGGGCCGAGTTGTTCTTATTGATGGTGATACGGTTCTTGGAGTCGTTGCTGATACCAGTGCCGAACACGGGACCGCGGTTAGAGTCCTGAGCATAAATCTGCATCCACTGCCAGGCAGCGAGGTTGTCACGACCGGTGAGACCCCAGCTGGCACGAATCTTCAGGAAGTCAACCCACTGCAGGCCCTTGGCGTTCTGGAAGAAAGGCTCTTCACTGATGACCCAACCGGCAGAGATTGCGGGGAAGGTTCCCCAATAGTTCTCGGGAGCGAACTTGGTAGAAGCATCCGAACGGAGCAGGAATTCAAACAGATAACGGTCGGAATAAGCGTAGTTGATACGTCCGATGTACGACAGCGTACCACTCTCTGAACGAGTGAATACCGTTGTCTGCTCACCATCGGCAGAGTTCGACTGTCCCGTGGTGAATGGGAACGGATTCTCGCGCTGGCCCATCAGATATTCTGATTCGGCTTCCGATTTCTCGATAGAGAAGAGGGCATTGATGCTGTGTTTGCCGAAGTCTCGGCCATACTGAGCAGTAAAGTTCATCTGGTAGTTATCCGTACGGGTCATCGTACGATACAGCATATTGCCGTTCTTCATCGTCATAGCGTTGAAGTTCGAGGCATCCAGATAATTGAAGCCCGGATCGTCACCACTTGTCGGTGTATAAAGATGGTTCCCAGAACCATAGCGGGTCAGCATCTGATAGAGTGTATAACGCGAACCATACTGGTTGGTCTTGTCGTTGTTGATACTCTTCGAATAGCTGAAGCTCAACTTCAAGCCTTTCAGGACCTTACTCCATCCGAAGTCGTATTTGATGCTGGCACCGATATTCGTGTTCGACGTCATGCTGCGGCTGTAGTCACCATTGTTCTGCAGTAAATCGTAGTGGTAGTTCTGGTTCTGATTGCGCTGACCACCACTCACGCCATAGGCAGGAATGGCGTAACCGCCAACATATTCAGGAATGTAGGTCGGACGCGTCAACAGTAGGTTATAGTCTTTCTCGTCGCCAGAACCGCCAACCTTTACCAAAGGCTTGTTCTTTTTACCATAGTCACCGCTGACGGTCAAGTTAGCTGACAACCAGTCACTCAGCTTCACATCAATGCCGGCACGATAGTTCCAACGGTCGTAGTCGAGCTTACCCAGGTTACCGTCCTGCTTGAAGTAGGTGATACCACCAAAATAGCTTACTCTGTCCGCAGCACCGCTAACATTGACAGCGTGACGGGTGGTGTAGCCTTTTTCCCAATATTTATCCAGCAGGTCGTAGTTCAACGCCTTCATGGCCTCCAACTCGTCAGCCTGGAACAGTGCTGTGGTGTGGTTGAGGCTGGTATTCGTCGGGTCGGCAGCCGCAATGGCATTGTAGAGTCGACCGTAGTTATAAGCGCTCAGCATCTTGGGACGAGCCACCTCGTCAGTGATACCGATAGAACCGCTATAGCTGATGCTGGGCGCTCCCTGCTTACCTTTCTTGGTAGTAACGAGGATAACACCGTTAGCGGCACGGGCACCATAGACGGCAGCCGAAGCATCCTTCAGCACAGAGATGCTCTCGATTTCAGAGGGGTCGAGATTGTTGAAGGCCTCAGCACCAAGGTTCTGGTAGCTGTTGCCAACCTTTACGTCATTCGGATAGATGTAGCCGTCAATAACGAACAGCGGCTGCTGGGCGGTAGAACCTACCTCACCCAATGAGTTGACGTCACGAATAGAAAGACGCGCATTCTCACCAGGACGGGCGTCACCGCCTGATACTGACAGACCGTTGACCAGTCCTGCGAGCGACTGTCCCAGACCACCGTTGGCGAGGTCCTGAATGTCATCCACTTCAACGGTCGATACAGAACCCGTCAGGTGAGCCTTCTTCTGCGTGCCGTAACCTACGACAACGACCTCTTCCAGCGTCTGCTTGTCTTCTTCCAATTTTACTGTACCGCCAGGCGTCACAGTCTGGGGTAAATAGCCGATGTAGCTGATGGTTACCTTCGACCCTGCAGGGGCAGAAATCGAGTAATTACCATCCATATCGGTCACGGTGGCTATCTTCGTACCTGCTACCGTTACTGTAGCGCCGATAACGGGCTCACCGAGCTCATCGACCACAGTACCAGTCATAGTCTTGTTCTGAGCCAGAGCCGATGTTGAGAACATCAACATCATACCGAGGCATAAACTGAATATCTTATGTTTCATAGTCTTTTCCTTTTTACTATTAGACCTTATTATATATTAAGGAAGCCAACGGGGATCACCAGTCTTGCGAGCTACCTGAGTGGCACCGCTGATATGGAAATCGGCAATAGCGGGATTAGCAAATTGCGGGTCTTCCTCGATAGTCGTTCCAGATTGATCGTAGTCGTGACTGCCGTCTTCTGTAATATCTTGGAAAGTGCCATCAGCCTTCATATAAGTATTGTTGTTGAAGGTGACATACTTCTGATTCTTCTTACCGTGCAGGAAACGACGGGGAACGCCTGAGGGTGAGCAGTCGAAGAAGATACAGTCGGTCATAATCCAGTGTGAGCAGTCGCGACCACCCATACGGTTGTAGTTACCCCACTGACCACCGTTCCAAGTCACATGATAGAAAGTAGAGTTGGTATAGCTAACAGTGTTTGTCGCTAAACTCTTTTCTGCGTATATTTCCTCACCACTGACCATACCGGCCTGGTAGAAGTATTTATAGTCACCGACGCAGTCGTCAAGCTCGTAGAAAGTGGCATTTGTTACATATAGCTCGTTGACCTGACCGCCTTTGTTAGTCCAAAATACGCCACCGGCAAAAGCCTTTTCGGGAGCCAGATGAATGATGCAATTGTCAATCAGCATGGTCATTGCACAGACAGCCTGCTGATTATCCCAGAAGAAATAGCTCTTCACATTTTTGAAGTTGCTGTTAACAAACGTAACGGGCTTTTCAATCATTGGCTTATCCCACTTGTACAGCGCCGGATTGATGTCTACTCCCGTCGGAGCTGCTGAAGGATCCTTGCTGAAAGCAAAGATACCGTGATTGGTGCTTCCAATCTCCTGTGCCGAACAGTCAACGTCAACATACTTCATGTTGAAGGGAGCAGCAAAGGTAATGCAGGCCTCATTCTGGAAGTTGATGGTTGCATGTTTGGCTTTGTCATTGGTACGCAATGTCACTGCATTGGTGTTGAAATCCAATACATCGCTCAGCGTGTAGGTAGCACCAGCCTCCAAGTCATAGTTCAGATTGTTTCCTTCCTCGCTGGGAAGCGGATTAGCTGCAAACCACTCGTTCAAGTTCGAGCCTGCCGGAATGGTCTTGTAGGTAGGCGTAAAGGTAGAGAACAATTTCTCCACAGCGGAACTGGCATCAGTATTGTTCTTCTGCTTGTTCCCCAAGGGAAGAATGGTCAGTTTGTAGTTAACATCCTCTTCACGATCACCTTTTACTGAGCAGCCGTCGACAATGCTGTCGTTGATGATTGGCTTGTCGGGGTTTGCTACGTCAATCAGACTGACACGATAGCCTCCTGCTCCCATAACGACGGGCCAGTTAAAGGTCTGCGACTTACCGTCTGCACTG
>CADCDY010000068.1 GCA_902800245.1 uncultured Prevotellaceae bacterium | reverse complement strand
TGCACCCTACGAGCGCTACCACAAGAACCGCCCGCACCTGGCATCGTTCTGCGGCACGGGCAACAACGTGCAGTTCCTGTCGGACACGACGGGGACGCGTCGATGGCTGCCCTTCGAAGTGGAGTCGATAGAGCCGCCACAGGAGAACCCGCTCGACTACGACGCCATCTATGCACAGGCCTATACGCTCTACCAGCAGGGCTTCCGCTACTGGTTCGACCAGGCGGAGATACAACGCCTGACGCAGCATAACCGCCAGTTCGAGACGTCACGGTCGGCAGAGGAGTTGATAGATGACAGTTTTCGTAAGCCCAATGCAGGCGAAAAAGGCGAGTACCTGTCGTCGTCTGTCGCGATGCAGATTGTCGGTGCCCAGAACATGAAGGATGTCAGTGCCGTCAAGCTGGGCCGTGCCTTTACGGCCATGGGCTTCGACTACAAGATCGTCGACGGCATCCGCCGCTATCATGTTATCCGTCGTCAAGCCGATGAAATCAAGCTCCATCGCGAACAGCCAAACCTCGGAGCCGGCGACAGTGGGGAAGTGTGGTAGTGGGGTGGATTCCCTGAACCCCTCGCGTACCGCCTGCGTATACGCGGTACGCGAAGCTACTGAGATTTTATCTCCACTTCCCCACTACCACACTAAAAACAATACTTAAAATTTGGAAATATGAAATAAAGTTCGTACTTTTGCAGCCGGTTATGATTTTGAAAGCCTTTCATGGCACAACACAAGAGAGTGCCAAATCCATTTTAGCTGAGGGATTTGCCTTTTCATTTGGCAACGAACATTGGCTAGGCGACGGAGTCTATTTCTTCGTCGACGGAGTGGGTTATGCCCCAGAAAGAGCAGCAGAACTTTGGGCGGAATATCGTGCTTATAAACAACAGAACCAGTTTTGCGCCTTAATAGAGGCCAGCATACAAGTTGAAGAAGATACTATATTGGATCTGACCACTTACGAGGGCATACGCATACTGAATTATATCCAAAGGAAGTGCGCCCAGAAGTTAGCAACAATTAACCGCGGTGTAGGGTATATAGACGGATATCTCATTAATTTTGCTCGTGAAGAAATGGGGTTGCCAATAGATATCGTGAAAGGAAATGAGTATATTCAGTTGGAAGAGAGCGACAGACTATATAATATTCGTAGAAGAGTGTCGAATTGTACAATATGTACCGTATACAAAAAAGAAGCGATAAGTGATGTGATTATTAAAAAAACATGGAGGATTTGATGATGAAATTAGAAGACGTTAAACAAAAAATTGACAGTTACCTCGATAGTGTCTCACCCGAGGAGTTGCTGAAAGATTTTACGGGAAAATACAATATGTCTGAATATGATATGAATGCCATAGAGGACATTCCCGACGAACGATTGGTAGGTAATGCACAAATTGCGTAAAGCGTTTGCAGAATAACTGCCGCTTAATGGAAAATAAGAGCCACTTATCGCGCGATAAGTGGCTCTTATTTTGTGATACTAGGCTCTTATTGTCGGGACACCGAGATTGCGGAAGATGCGCTCGACTTCAAGGGGGAGGAACGTACGACGGCTGATGGTGCGCAACGGATCCAGCTCGGGGTATTCCGCCATGCAGTCCTTGAACTTGCGCCAGGCAGCACGCCCGCAGATATGAGGGAAATAAATCTGGGCCAGCTCCATGCGGCCATAGGAAGCAACCGGTAATCTGTAAGAATTCTCCATGTTTTTATATGCTTTTGTATAGGTACAAAGGTACGAAAAAATCCCGTAAAAACCGCATGTTTTCCATGAAAAATGTTACCATAAGTGACATCTATTTTAGGCAAAAAAAAGAGACCTTTTGCGGGTCTCTTTTTGATTTGTAGGGACGGCCGGGCTCGAACCGGCGACCTCTTCAATGTGACTGAAGCGCTCTAAACCAACTGGGCTACGCCCCTTCGTTACAAAATCGGATGCAAAATTACTAAAATTGTTTCATTCCTGCAAACTTTTACCCATCTTTTTACCTTTTAGGCAAGAAAAAAGGTTCCAACGAACAAACGTGGAACCTTTTTATCTTTGTAAACAGGCGATGTTTACTCAGCCTTTGCCTTGTCGTCAGCAGGAGCCTCAGCAGCAGGAGCCTCAGCGGCGGGAGCGGCAGCGTCCTTGGCAGGAGCAGCAGCATCCTTCTGCTGGCTGGCACCGAATCCAGGCAGATTGTTAGGATTGGTGACGGGGTTCTCGATACCCTCCATCACTGAACTGTCAGCGGTAGCGGTGGGAGCAACCCATGCGCAAACGACGCTGATGATGACCATAGCGGCAGCCAGTGCCCATGTGGCCTTCTCAATGAAATCGGTGGTCTTGCGGACACCGGCAACTTGGTTGTAGCCAGCGAAACTTGACGACAGGCCACCACCCTTAGACTCTTGAATCAGCACGATACCAATCATCAGTATGGCTGCAATCACGATAAGAATTACAAATAATGTGTACATAATGTTTTGATTATAAATTATTTAATTTTTGAATTATTCTTGCTGTTTATTATTAATTTCTCGAGGAAACGTATCTGGTCGGTGAAGTAGGCGTTCTTTTTCGGATAGCGTTCCGCCAGTCGGCCTATGATGTCGAGTGCCTTCTGATAGCGTCCCTGTTTGATGTAGATGCGCGCCAGGGTCTCGGTGAAGTATTCCTCTTCCACGTCCTCCGTATTCTCTGACGTCTGTGCCTCTTCCGGTTCCTGAGGCAGATCGTTGAGAAGGATGCGTCCCTGTTCCTGCTCGAGGAAGGTGTCGATGAGGTCTTGTCCCTTCATTTGTGGAGCATTGTCCTCCTTCGCCATAGCTCCCTCGGTGGCCAACAGGTAGCTGACGTAGTCGACTGATGCGTCGGCTGGGGTAGGCTTGCGGTCCTGCTTCTCTGCCGTGCTGTCCTCCTGTGGCAGTGCGTCGAGGAAAGTGTCAATCAGGTCGATGGTGCGCGAGGACGAGCTGTCTGTCGTCGGCTTCTGGCTGTTGTCCGTCAGCTGTTGGCGTATCTGATAGTGTGCGGCCTCTATCATCTGGAAGATGACCTTACGGTCAGTGACATAGATGGCAGCACGGCGGAGCTCCTCGTCGAACGACGGGTCGTGCAGCAGATAAAGGTTCTGCAACATGAGCAGGCGTGCCGTCTGGAAATACGGATGCAGCGCCAGCATGGACCGCAGCTCGTAGAGCGTGTCGCGATCCATCAGCTCGGGGTGGTCAATGAGTTCCGTTATTTCCATATCTTATATTTTACCTCTTACTTCTAACCTCTTACTTCTTACCTCTTACTTCTTACCTCTTACCTCTTACCTCTTACCTCTTACCTCTATATCACCAGTTCGCCACAGTGGCATTAAATATCTCTTCGCAGATACTCTTACACATCTGTGAGACCAGTTCTTCCTGCACGGAGTTCAGCGAACGTGTAGTCTCGTAACTCTGGCTGGCTGAGAATGAACGCTCAAAGTCCTCGTTGTGATTGGCGTTGTTGGTAAAGCGTACGTTGACAGTCATCGTCAGTTCCGTCTGAGCCGAGTAGCCTTCTGAGCTGACCGACTTGTTGCGTTGCGTGTATTGCGTAATCTCGCCCTCAATCTTCATGTCTCCATTACGTTTGACTTGCGTGAGCCGAGTGTGGTTGGCAAACTGATCCTTCAGCTCGTTGTTGAACATGGGACCCATCGGACCCCATACGTAGCTGGCGCGGATGGGGAAATCAGCAATCTGGATGGTCTTCGTCTTGGTGTAGTCGATGCTGGCACCGTTGAACTTATAGCTCACGGAGCAACCTGACAGCACTGCCATTACTGCAACGCAGACGATGATGCGTATTTTACTTGTCCAGTCCATATTGTTTCAATCTCCTATATAGCGTCCTGTCACTGATGCCCAGTTCCTGCGCTGCTTTCTTACGATTGCCGCCATTACGGTTGAGGGCTTTCTCGAGTGCCTGCCTGCTCCAGTCGTTGACATTCAGGTTCTCCACCTCTGGCGACGGTTCTACATACTCTTCTGCCTCAGCCACTTCAGCAGAGTTTAGTGGTGAGAGGTGAGGGGTGAGAGGTGAGAGGTTTGCTGGTGCGAGTTGTGTCGTCGGCAACTGCGACGGAGCCTGCACAGGTGTTGTACCCTGCACGTCTTCAATCTTTTTCTTCAGCGATGTCATCTCACGTCGCATGTCGTTGACGTTTGAGCGCAGTTCGAAGAGAATCTTATAGAGAATCTCACGTTCGTTTTCAAACGAATGGTCTCCCTCTCTGTGGATGGTGGCCAGTTGGGTGGTCTCCAGGTCCTGCGGAATAAACTGCATGAGGATGTCGGGCGTGATGGTACGTTCTGCACTGAGAATGGACAGCTGTTCGGTAATGCTTTTCAGCTGCCGGATGTTGCCCGGCCACTTATAGCGCATCAGCATCTGCTTGGCCTCGTCGGTCAGGACAATCTTATCCATGTGGTATTTCTCTGCCATCTGGAGGGCAAAGAGACGGAACAGCAGTACGATGTCCTCCCCACGGTCGCGCAAGGCAGGAATTTGTATCTGCACCTGGTTCAGACGGTAGTAGAGGTCCTCACGGAAACGGCCTTCGCTGATGGCTTTCTGGATGTTGACATTCGTGGCAGCCACGATGCGCACATCGGTCTTGCGAATCTCCGTACCACCAACGGGGATGTATTCGCCATTCTCCAACACACGCAAAAGGCGGGCTTGTGTGGCCATCGGCAGTTCACCCACCTCGTCAAGGAACAGCGTGCCCTTGTTGGCCACGCCGAAGTAACCTGGCGAGTCGTTGACGGCACCAGTGAACGAACCTTTTACATGTCCGAAGAGTTCAGAATCAATCGTGCCCTCAGGTATGGCTCCGCAGTTGATGGCGAAATATTTTTCGCGTCGGCGAGGCGAATTGTCGTGAATGATGCGTGGCAGGATATCCTTACCCACACCGCTCTCACCGATGATCAGCACACTAAGGTCAATGGGCGCCACCTTGAGGGCGACGTCCAGCGCGTTGTTCAATGCCTCGCAGTTGCCTACGATGTTGTAACGCTGCTTAATGTTCTGAAGTTCGGAAGTCTTCATTCAACCGTTTTTTACGCAATTGGCTGCAAAGGTACAAAGAAAATCTGACATAATGGCATACTTTGGCAGAAATTTAACTTTCCGCTGCCGTTTCATGTTCTGTTTCTTTCTTCTCGTCACTACCTTCGGCAGGTTTATCCTTGCGGAACTGGTCTTTGGAACGAACGGCAAAGCGAGCCTTCTCGCCGTCTTCACGCTTCTCGTGGAACAGTTTGGGAAGCGGATTCTTCAGCGGCTCGTCATAGTTTTTGCGATTGCGGAAGACGTCGATGGCGGTATAGATAGCCTGACGCATGGATTGTTCGTCGGCCTTGCCTTGTCCGGCAATGTCGTAGGCGGTGCCATGATCGGGCGATGTACGTACGATAGGCAGTCCGGCAGTATAGTTGACGCCATTCTCCAGCGCAATGGTCTTGAACGGAGCCAGTCCCTGGTCGTGATACATGGCCAGCACACCATCGAAATGGTCGTAGTTGCCTGAACCGAAGAAGCCGTCGGCAGGGTAGGGGCCAAATGCCTGAATGCCCTTCTTTACCAGTTCCTCGATGGCTGGCGCGATGATGTCTTTCTCCTCAGACCCTAACAGTCCGTCGTCGCCGGCATGGGGATTCAGTGCCAGCACGGCAATGCGCGGACAAGAGATGCGGAAGTCACGTTTCAGTGTCGTATGGAAAATGGTCGCTTTCTCCATGATACTTTCTTTGGTGATGGCACGTGCTACGTCTTTGATAGCCAGGTGCGTCGTGACGAGGGCCACACGCAGCGTCTCGTTCATCAGTATCATCAAGGCTTTCTGGCCGTCGCCCACACTGGTCTCGATATATTCCGTATGACCAGGGAAATGGAAACCAGGTCGCTGGATGGTCGCTTTGTTGATGGGGGCGGTCACCAGCACGTCGTATAGCCCTTTGCGGAAGTCGGTCATGGCACGGTCCAATGCCTTGAAGGCTGCCTCGCCAGCCTCAGTAGAGGGCGTTCCTAACTCTACCTTTACCTCGTTGTCGAAGCAATTCAGCATGTTTACGCGTCCGTCGCGAGCGTCCTCTGCGGAATTGATGATGGTGTAGTTCGTTTCCAGGTTGAGTGCCTTTTTGTGGTAGGCAGCAATTTTTGGCGAGCCATAGATGATCGGTGTGCAAAGTTCGAGCATGGTTGGGTCAGCGAAGACCTTCAGAATCACCTCGTAACCGACACCGTTGGTATCTCCTTGCGTGATAGCCACGCGAATTTTTCTTTCTTGTTCCATAATTATGTCGTTATTTCGATATTTCGTTATTCCGTTATAACGGGATTCCGTTATTTCTTTTTGCTGTGGACAGCAGTCCGCAGGCCGCGAAGATGTCCTGTCCGCGAGAGGCTCGGATTGTGGTGGTGATGCCGTGGGCAGTCAGGTAGTCGCGCAGTGCCTCCATACGTTTCTCGTCCGACGCTGGCAGGTCGACATTGGGAATCTCGTGGAAACGAATCAGGTTCACACGACACTCCAGTCCCTCCAGTAGTTTCGCGATTTCGCGACCGTAGAGCGGCGTATCGTTCAGTCCGCCAAAGCAGATGTATTCGAACGAGCATCGGCGCTGGTGGGTGAAGTCGTATTGCTTCAGCAGGGCGATGGTGTCGGCCAAGGGCATGGCCTTCTCGGCAGGCATCAACTGCAGACGCTGTTCGTGCAGCGGTGAGTGCATGGAGATAGCCACGTGGCATTCGCTCTCGTCGAGGAATCGCTTCAGCTTGGTTTTCACACCCACGCTGCTCACCGTGATCCGTTTGGGGCTCCACTGCCAACCCCATTCTGCCGTCATGATGTCACACGTCTGTAGCACGGCATCGAGGTTATCCATCGGCTCGCCTTGTCCCATGAACACGATATTTGTCAGGCGGTCCACCTCAGGCAATGCATAGATCTGGTTGAGGATGTCCGCCGTCGTCAGATCGCCTTGCCATCCCTGCTTGCCCGTCTGACAGAACAGACAGTTCATCTTGCAACCTACCTGACACGATACACACAGCGTCGCACGGTCCTTGTCAGGGATGAACACCGTTTCGACGAAGTTAGAGGTGAGGGGTGAGGGGTGAGAGGTAAGAACGGGAAAGAGGTACTTGATGGTGCCGTCTTTCGAACGTTGGCAATCGATGGGCGCCATAGCGCCGACCTCATATTCCTCGCTCAGCCGTTCACGGTTCTGCTTCGAGATATTCGTCATTTCGTCGATGCTCTTCACGTGCTTCACGTAAAGCCACTGCGCTATCTGCCTCGCTGTAAAAGCAGGCATGCCTAAACTGCCGACGATAGCCTTCAACTCCGTCGGTGTCAGCCCCAAAAGTCGTTTCTTTTGTGGTATCATGGGTGCAAAGGTACGAATAAGTGAGCGAAAAACCAAATTTATTTGGTGTTTCGTAGAAAAAATAGTATCTTTGCACCTAAAATTAGCAAAAGATAAAGTAATGATACAGAAAACAGATTGCTTTTTAGCCTGTCACGACGAGCAACAGACCGCATCTTTGGCCAGTCAGTTGCAGAAAAATGCGTCGGTGAGAGGTGTTTTCTTCCTTCAGGATATTCCCATGTTGAGCAGTGCCATGCTGATGCATATTGCTGAGGAGGCTACAGCCGACTATGTGTTACTCCAACTCAAACCCGTTGCCATCACTCTTGGTGCAGGGGCTTTGGAGCGTATGATGGCTGCTGCTGCCGATACGGGTGCCGTGATGGTGTATGCAGACAGGTATGAGGTGAAAAATGGTGTCGTGGAGCGTCATCCCGTGATTGACTATCAGGAAGGCTCGTTGCGCGATGATTTCGATTTCGGCTCGTTGGTGCTTATCCGTACGTCGCTCATTCATAAGTATGCTACCACCGATCGTGATGCCGACTATCGCTATGCCGGTTTCTACGATTTCCGCCTGTTCCTCAGTCGCGAGGGTAGTCTCTTTCATCTGAATGAGTATCTCTATACCGAAGAGGAACTCGACCTTCGCGCTTCTGGTGAGAAGCAGTTTGATTACGTGAATCCTGCCAATCGCGAGGTACAAATCGAGATGGAACAAGCCTGTACGGCCCATTTGCGTGAGGTGGGTGCACTGGTGGATACTACTCAGTATCAGGAAATTGACTTCAACGAGCAGGAGTTCGATGTCGAGGCTTCCGTTGTCATTCCCGTCTTCAATCGCGCCAAGACCATCAAGGATGCTGTCGAGAGTGCCTTGTCGCAGAAGGCCTCGTTCAAGTATAATGTCATCGTGGTGGATAACCACTCTACGGACGGCACCTCCGACATCTTGTCTGGTATGTTGTCATGCCATGACAACAAACTCCACGTCATCACCCCTGAGCGCACAGACCTTGGCATTGGCGGATGCTGGAACGAAGCCGTCTATAGCGAGCACTGTGGACGCTTTGCCGTTCAGCTTGATTCTGACGACCTCTATTCCTCGCCCAAGACATTGCAGACCGTTGTTGATGCCTTCTACAAACAGAAGGCTGCGATGGTTATCGGCTCTTACCGTATGTGCGACTTCGAATTGAATACCCTGCCTCCAGGACTCATTGCACATAAGGAATGGACAGATGAGAATGGACCTAATAACGCGTTAAGAATCAATGGTTTGGGTGCTCCGCGTGCATTCTTTACTCCAATCCTCCGCAGCATCGGTTTCCCCAACACGTCGTATGGTGAGGACTATGCCTTGGGCTTGCAATTCTCGCGTCACTATCGCATCGGACGTATCTTTACGGAGCTCTATCTCTGTCGCCGTTGGGGAGGTAATTCAGATGCTGCCTTGTCCGTCGAAAAGGTCAATGCCAACAACTTTTATAAAGATCGTCTGCGTACCATCGAACTGAAAGCTCGTCAGCGCGTACAGCAAGGGAAGGACGATTCCCTGACGCTTTCACCTATTGTCCGCTTCTTCCATCGTCAGCTGCAGACGTGGCCTGAGGTGCAACAACGTTATCGCGACCTGCAACAGGTGGAGACGCGCGAACTCATGACTGACACGATTACCCTACAGGTGCAGTGGAATCCTGCCCGTATAGGTTCTACGGGGGCAAAAATCGACCCCAAATCCATCGCTGAGCGTCCCTGTTTCCTGTGTGCCAAGAATCGCCCTCAGGAACAGATGCATCGCGTGGTTGACGGCAAATACGAACTGCTGGTCAATCCGTTCCCCATTCTGCCTGTTCATTTTACGGTGCCTACACTGAAACACAAGCCCCAGCGCATCCTGCCCATGTTTGGCGAGATGCTCAATGTGGCAGAAAAGGAACCTGCTGTTACCATATTATATAATGGTCCGCATTGTGGCGCGTCGGCTCCAGACCATGCTCATCTGCAGTCAGTGAGTACGGGTCATCTACCCTTACAGAAGGCCTGGCAACGGTTGAGCCGTAACCTCGTCGAAGTGGTAAAAGACGGCGACGATGATGGCATCTTCCAGGTAGTCGACTATCCTGCTGCAGCCTTCGTTATTCTCAGTCGTAGCCGTGAATCAGGCGAGCGTTTGTTCCGTCGTCTCTACGATGCGCTACCGCCTGCCGACGACGATACCGAGCCCATGATGAATGTCATTGTATGGCGTTCTGACGATGTGCTGCTCAGTGTGGTGCTGCCTCGTCGCAAGCATCGTCCTGCATGTTATACCGCCGAGGGTGACAGCCAATACATCATCAGTCCTGGAGCAGTCGATATGGGTGGACTTATCATTACCCCTCGTGAACAGGATTTCCGTCGTGTGACCCCTGAACTGATTCTCGATATCTATCGCGAACTGTCGCTTACCCCAGAACAGATGCAGCAGGTCATTGAACGTGTAAGGAGTGAAGCCTTTAACGTTCAACGTTCAATGTTCAACGTTCAACGTCTCAAGGCCCAACCGAATGTCAGTGTTGGCATCGTCAGCGGTCAGAAGATAGAGTTCTCGCTCAACGCACCCTATACCGCTAAGGGCGAAACCCTCGAAGGACGACAACTTGTGGAGTTTTCCGAGGGAGGCATCCTCTGGCGTGGCAATCAGTATCGTGAGCTCACCTTCACGCCCTCCAGTGCCGACGCCTCGTTTTCGCTGTTCGACGTCACCATTGGCGTCAATTTCCATTGGGAGCGCAAGGAGACGCAGACATTCCTGGGAACCCTGCGACTGGTAGTAGAGTCCGACCAGATTACGGCCATCAACGAATTGCCCGTCGAGAAGTATCTCGCTTCCGTTATTTCCAGTGAGATGAAGGCTACGGCGGGTCTCGAACTGTTGAAGGCCCATGCCGTCATCAGCCGTTCTTGGCTCCTGGCACAGATGCGTCGTCGTGAACAGGCCAGTGAACATAAGGACGGCTTCTTCTCGTTTATCAAGAAGGACGACGAACTCATTCGCTGGTACGACCGCGAGGACCATACCATTTTCGATGTCTGTGCTGATGATCATTGTCAGCGCTATCAGGGTATCACCAAACAGACCAGCAAAAATGTGGAGCAGGCATTGAAGGCCACGCGTGGGCAGATCCTCTGCTATGGGGACGACATCTGTGACGCGCGCTTCTCGAGGAGTTCCAGTATTGCTGGGAGGACACCCCCAAACCCTATCTCGTCAGTGTTGCCGACCCCTATTGCAACACCAATGACAAGGCCATTCTCTCGCAGGTGCTCAACGATTACGACCAGGAAACCAACGATTTCTATCGCTGGACGGTAGAATACACAGTGGATGAGATTTCCGATCTCATCAACGAAAAACTCAAGGACGACTTCGGCCGTATCACCGACCTCATCCCGCTGGAGCGTGGCAAGAGCGGTCGCATCTGGAAACTGAAAATCGTGGGTACGAAAAAGACCTTCATCATCGGTAAGGAGCTCGAAATCCGCCGTGCACTCAGCGAGAGCCATCTGCTCAGCTCCGCCTTCGACGTGGAGAAGACCTCTACCGGGTTCCGTCTTCATGGTAAGGGTTGGGGCCACGGTGTAGGTCTTTGCCAGATTGGTGCCGCCGTCATGGGCCAGCAAGGCTTCAAGTACGACGAAATCCTCCTCCATTACTATCGCAACGCAGAAATTAAACGTATTTACTAATGTCGTCATAACGATATCACGTTATAACGTAATAAAAAAAAGAGAAAATGAATAAACGAAATCCCTGGGCTTGGGTGCCCACACTTTATTTCGCCGAAGGCGTACCCTATGTCGCTGTGATGACCATCTCGCTCATCATGTACAAACGCTTGGGCCTCAGTAATACCGACATCACGCTCTACACCTCATGGCTCTATCTGCCGTGGGTCATCAAACCCCTATGGAGTCCCTTTGTCGATATGCTCCGCACCAAACGCTGGTGGATAATCTCCATGCAACTGCTCATCGGTGCTGCTCTCGCTGGTGTGGCTTTCACCATTCCCGGTCCATGGTGGTTGCAGGGCTCGTTATGTTTCTTCTGGTTGATGGCGTTCTCCAGTGCCACCCACGACATTGCTGCCGATGGTTTCTATATGTTAGGTCTCGACCAGCATGAACAGGCGTACTTTGTTGGCATCCGCTCCACGTTCTATCGCATTGCTACGATTTTCTCCTCAGGACTGCTTGTCGGCTTGGCAGGTGCTTTACAGGTTATCACGCGTAACATCCGCTACTCGTGGAGTCTTGTGTTCTACCTCATGGCAGGTTTATTTATTGCCCTATGGCTCTACCACAGCTGGGCACTGCCACGTCCCTCTGAGGATGGAGAGAAAATGCAGAAAACGGTGAGTGGTATCCTCAACGAATTCCGCCAGACGCTGGTCACTTTCTTCCAGAAGCCACAGGTATGGGCGGGCATTTGTTTCATGCTGTTCTATCGTATGCCAGAGGGACTTTTGGCAAAGGTCAGTGCTCTCTTCCTCGTCGATGCAAGCCATAATGGTGGCCTCGGACTCTCAGATGGTGAATACGGTCTCGTTCAGGGTACTGTAGGTGTTATTGGTCTCACTTTGGGTGGCATCCTCGGTGGTATTGCTGCCAGCCGCGACGGACTCAAGCGCTGGTTGTGGCCTATGGTGTTGGCAATCACGTTGCCCGACCTCGTATATGTCTACCTGTCATACGTCCTGCCCCACGATCTGCTTGTCGTCAATGTCTGCGTCTTCATCGAGCAGTTCGGCTATGGCTTCGGATTCTCGGCCTATATGCTTTACCTTATTTATTATAGTCAGGGTGAGCATAAGACCTCCCATTATGCCCTCTGCACGGCTTTCATGGCATTGTCGATGATGATTCCAGGTCTCTTTGCAGGAGCCCTGCAGGAGTCCGTGGGCTATCGGGCCTTCTTCCTAATCGTCGTTGCAGCTTGCACGCTGACCTATGTCGTCACGTGGTTCCTCGATATTGACCCAGAGTTCGGCAAGAAGGCGGAGGAGGATTCCCCGCAAGAATAGGAATTTCCCTACACCGAAATAGGAAAAACAACTTGCTTCACATGCAAATAATACCTACCTTTGCAGTGTGAAAATAAAAGTTGAACCCTTTAAATAGCATACGATTATGAAAAAGTTATTTACTTACCTGACAATGGCCCTCGTGACAGTAACGATGTTTACCAGCTGCGACAAACTCTGGCGCGACAGCGAGGACCGCGAAGAAGCCTACACCCTCGAAGGCACCTGGACGGGATATATCGATACCTACATCTACGACCGTTACGGACTCTCGGGCGACAGCTATCGCACCACCATGTATTTCGAGCGTGAAAATAGCTACGGAGGCTGGGGCTACGAAGTTGACTATGACATGTATAGCCGCTACGACGACTATTACTACTGCGAGTTCACGTGGGAGGTTTACGGTGGCGAAATCCGCATCCGCTATGCCGACAGTTGGAACGATGTCTATATCTATGACTATTCCCTTAGCGACTACCACTTCTCTGGTTACATGGATGACGGCACCTCGCGCGACATCCACTTCAGCCTGAGCTACGACGACCGCTTCGACTGGAGCTACTGGACACGCTCCTTCACCCGCAGCGCTGATCACAAAAACGTTAAGGCCAGCGGCAAGTTCGCCGAAGCACTTAATAACAAGGAATAAGTTTCCGATATAACATAATAGCAAAAGAGGCCTCCCTGCAGGGAAGCCTCTTTCCTTTGTCTGTTATATTCCGAGCCCACCGTCGAAGGCTGTCTCGACGGCTTTGGACTGCTGGATGCGAGAGTAGGGAGGCACGTTGTTGGTAACCCAGATGTTGCCTCCGATGACAGAGTGGTGGCCGATGGTGATGCGCCCAAGGATGGAGGCGTTGGAATATACTGTAACGTAATCCTCGATGATGGGGTGACGGGGCACATTGAGAATATTGCCGTTCTCATCGTACTTGAAGCTCTTGGCACCAAGGGTAACGCCCTGATAGAGCGTGACGTGATTGCCAATGATACACGTCTCGCCAATGACGACGCCTGTGCCGTGGTCGATGGCGAAATACTCGCCAATCTGTGCACCGGGATGGATGTCGATGCCCGTCTTGGAATGGGCCTGCTCGGTGATGATGCGTGGGATGACGGGCACTTTCAGTTCATGCAGTTTGTGGGCAATGCGGTAGTGCGTCATGGTGTTGACGACGGGATAGCAGAAAATAACCTCACCGTAGTTGGGTGCAGCAGGGTCGTTGTCGAACATGGCCTGAACGTCAGTATAGAGCAGGCGTTTGATTTCAGGCAGTGCGTCGATGAACTCCATGGTGAGCCGTTCGGCTTCCTCGTAAATCTGCTGCTTGGTCTTGATGGCCTCACAGTCCTCACAGAATTGCAGTCCGTGGGCAATCTCCTTGCGGAGCAGACGGGAGAGTTCCTGCATGTGTACACCGATGTAGTACGAGCGTATGTTCTCGTCGGATTGGCGCTTGTTGAAATAGTCTGGGAAGATGATATTCTTCACGAGACTGACTATCTGCCTGACCTGTTCGACGGAGGGTAGGGGAGCATCGATGGCGGGCATCATGCTAACCTCCTGCTCAGTCATCTTGGACAGCAGACTGACATTCTTCAATAGTATCTCGTTATCTTTCATAACTATGAACTGTGAACTATGAACTAAGCCAGCGTGTGGTTGTCAAAATACTGCTGGACATCCTCCTTGTAGGAATCGGAGATGGGGATGTGCTCGTCGCCGAAGACAATGCGGAAGCGGTCTATCTGCTGGGCTTTCGTCATGTGGACAATGTAGCTGCGATGAGTGCGCAGGAACTCAGGACGGGGAAGATAGTCCTCGAGTTTCTTCATGTTCATCAGACTCATGATTTTCGTACCATCCTCCAGATAGAAGCGGACATAGTCCTTGAGACCTTCGATGTAGAGAATGTCGTCGAGTGAGATGCGAATAAGCTTGTAGTCGCTCTTGACAAACATGAAACGGTCCTGGGCGGTGGCCATCTGGCGCTGGGTAACGCTGAACCAGTCAAGGGCCTTGTTGGCGGCCTTCAGGAAGTCGTCGTACGAGATGGGTTTCATGAGATAGTCGAGTGCAGACACCTTATAGCCTTCGATGGCATACTGCTGGAAGGCAGTGGTGAAGATAATCTTCGTTCCTGGAGGCAAAATCTTTGCAAACTCGATGCCGCTGAGTTCGGGCATCTGGATGTCGAGGAACAGCAGCTGTGCAGGATGGTCGCGCAGCTCCTTCATGGCCTCGAGAGCCGAGCCATAGGTGCCTATGAGGTTGAGGAACGGTGTCTTCTCTGTGTAGCTCTTGAGCAGTCCTGCTGCCAAGGGCTCGTCGTCGATAATGGCGCAATTAATCGTCATAATGTTTTCGTATAAAATGTTAAATTCTTAATTTACTATTTGATTCTTTCCAATCGGTGATTTGTATATGCGCACGATACTCCTTGCCGTCGGCAGAAGGACCTTTCTCCCACGTGTGGTGTTTGAAATAGGCCAGTTCCAAACGGCGCTGCACCTGTTGTAGACCGATGCCGTGACCGCTATGGTCGTCGGCAGCCTTGGGGTGGTTGGAGTTGGTGATGTCGCACGTAATCTGATGTTCGTCGGCATCAATGTTGATATGGATGAACGACGGTTCAGTGGGGCTGACCCCATGTTTGAAGGCATTCTCGACGAGCGAGATGAAAATCATGGGGGCAATATCAATCTGCGCGGTACGGATGGCGTACTGGAACTTGATATCGACGTTCTTCGGCAGTCGGATGCGCATGAGGTTGACATAATTCTGCAGGAATTCCACCTCGTCCTTCAACGGCACGGTAGGTTGCTGATAGTCGTACAGAATATGGCGCAGCATCTTTGACAGTTCCTGGATGGCCTCCTGAGCCTTGGGCGTGTCAAAGGCCGTCAGCGCGTAGATGTTGTTCAACGTGTTGAGCAGGAAGTGAGGATTGATTTGGTTTCGCAGATTGCTCAGTTCGGCCGTAGCCCTTGCCGTCTCAGCGTCTTTGCGGGCCTGGTCGGCCCACATCCATTGCTGTGCGAGCTTGATGCAGGTGGCTGCAGTGGCGAAGATGATGAAGTTGATGCTGTCGCGGATGATGAACAGAATGGCGTCAAGTATGTCCGGTTCACGCCGTGCGGTGTGGAACAGGTCGTTGGTGAAGTCCATCCAGTATTGCTGGAAAGCAACGAAAACAATGATCATCACCAGGTTGATGAGCAGGAAGTAGCGGTGCTTTCCTTCTACGAAGTAACGTGGTGTGAGCCACATGTAGTTGGCGTAGAACACCACCATGAGCAACAGCGACGGCATACAGTTCATGACGTACAGCAACATAGGCATGCCTGTACCACGCATATACTGCATGGGTGAAAGGAACATGAAGGACCAGAACACCACATGCAAGAATACCTTCATCCGTCGGTCCAATATCGCTTTTCCCATTTTGTTATTCGTGTCTGATAGCTTCTATAGGATCCATATTTGCTGCCTTTTGGGCAGGGATGTAACCAAAGAGTACGCCTATGAATACACAGACGAGGAACGAGACGTAGATGGACCACGCAGGGACGCTCGACGGCATGCCGACGATGGCAAGACCGGCGCTGGCCGAACACCCTACGAGGATGCCGATGAGTCCGCCTGTGACCGAGATAAGTACGGATTCGATGAGGAACTGTAGCGAGATGACCGGTCCTGTAGCTCCCACCGCCATACGCAGACCAATCTCCTTGGTACGCTCTGTTACCGATACCAGCATGATGTTCATGATGCCGATACCAGCCACGAGCAATGAGAAGGCCGCTGCGACGACGAGAATCAGCGTGACGGTATCCATTGTCGACGACATCGTCTCCATCATTTCCGCTTGCGAACGGATGGTGAAGTCGTCAGCAGCCTCGCCCTTCAGCTTATGGTTGTCGCGTAACATCTGAGTCAGTTCCTCGATGGCTGCATCGGAGAGTTCCTCGGTGAGTGCCGAGCAGACGATGCTCGAGAAATATGTCTGTGCGACGATACGCTTCATGACGGTGGTGTAGGGGGCAATAATGACGTTGTCCTGGTCCATACCCCATGAGTTGTAACCCTTCGATTTCAGCACACCGATGACACGCATGGGGATGCTCTTGAAACGGATGGTCTTGCCAATGGGGTCGTGACCGTTGAACAGCTCCTTGACGATGGTGGCACCAACGACGCAGACCTTGGCGGCCTTGCGGATGTCTTCCTCGGTGAAGCAGTCGCCCTGTTCGACAGGCCATTGCTTGATGTCGAGGTAGTCGATGGATTCACCGTACATCGAGGCGTTGGTATTGTTGTTGCCATAGATGGCCTGACCGGAGGCAGTAACCTCAGGAGATACCTTGGTCACAAATTTCTTCTCGCGCATAATGCGTTCGTAGTCGGCCATCTTCAATGTCTGCATGGCTGACGGGTCCTGACGCACACCACCACGCATATCGGCTCCTGGACGGATGGTCAGCAGGTTGGTACCCATTGTCGACAGCTCCTGACGGATGCTCTCCTTTGACCCCTGTCCGATGGACATCATGATGATGACCGCTGCCACACCGATGATGATACCCAGCATCGAGAGGAACGACCGCATCTTGTTGTTGGCCACAGCCTTTAGGCTTACTTTAAATAGGTTTGATATATTCATAATTTCACTACGTTCATAAATCACTTCGTTCATTATGACTTTTGTCACGACTCGGCAAAATTCAAACAAGTTCGATTTTGCTCTCGCTGTTCCAAAAGTTCATCTCTTTTTAATCATCCTGTGGAATGGGCAGTGCGGCGAGAGCCTCGGCTGCCGACTTGATATTCGTATTGATGGTGTCCTCACGAATCTTGCCATCGCGCAGATTGATGTTACGCGAGGAAAACTCGGCAATCTCAGGATTGTGGGTCACGAAAATGATGGTGTGCCCCTTACGGTACAGTTCCTGAAACAATACCAGCATCTCAAACGACGTACGCGTGTCGAGGTTACCAGTAGCTTCATCAGCCAACAGCACGGCGGGGTCGTTGACCAATGCACGGGCAATGGCCACACGCTGCATCTGACCACCCGACATCTCGTTGGACTTATGTTCCAGACGGTCGCCGAGGCCTACAGCCTGCAGGGCTTTGATGGCAGCCTCGCGACGTTGCTGGGCATTGTATTTCGAGTTATACATCAAGGGCAGTTCCACATTCTCTACGGCTGTGGTCTTCGCCAGCAGGTTGTAGTTCTGGAACACGAAGCCAATCTTCTGGTTGCGCAGATGGGCACGCTGGGTCTTCGACATCGTGCGAACGCTGATGCCGTCCAGAAAGTATTCGCCCGACGTAGGCGTATCCAGACAGCCCAGCTGGTTGAGTAGCGTCGACTTGCCTGAGCCCGAAGTTCCCTGAATGGTGACAAACTCGCCCTCGTAGATTTTGAACGAGACGCCACGCAGTGCCTTCACCGTCTCAGAGCCTACCTGGAAGTAGCGCTTGACGTTCTGCAGCTCGATGACTACTTTTCTTTCTTCATTCATACATCTTACTTCTTACATCTAACATCTTACATCAGCCTTCTTACTTCTTCGGCTGCTGATTACCGCCCTGTTGGTTTCTGTTGTTACGCGGACGTGGCATGAAGGGATTCTGGGTCTGCTGTCCCTCAGGAGCATCATCACCGCTCAACGTGAAGTCGACGAGCACCTCGGTGCCTTCGCTGATGCCACCGGTAATCTCGGTGAGCATGCCGTTAGTGGTTCCCACCTGTACGGGATGAGCCTTGAAGACGTTACCCTCCAGCGTCCATACCTTCGTGGGTGCTTCGACGTCTTCAATGCTCTGACCCTCTGAGAGCAGGGCCTCGGTGGGCATGAATCGCAAAGCCTTGGCAGGAGCGGCGAGGACGTCGTTCTTCTCAAGGGTGAAGATGGTAACGTTGGCTGTCAGACCGGGCTTCAGCTTCAGGTCGTTGTTGGGGGCAGAAATGACCACCTCATAGGTCACCACGTTGCTCTCGGTGGTAGCCTGCTGGCGTACCTGCGTCACCTGACCCTCAAACTTGTCGTCAGGATAAGCATCGACGGTGAACGACACGCGCTGACCTTCCTTCACACCACCGATGTCGGCTTCGTCAATATCGGCAATGACGCGCATATCTGTCAGGTCCTGAGCGATGGTGAACAGCTCAGGGGTGTTGAACGATGCGGCAACGGTCTGACCTTCCTCAACGCTCTTCGACAGCACTACACCGTCGATAGGCGAGGTGATGGTGGCATAGCCCAGATTGGTCTGTGCCTTCTGCACGTTCTCACGACTCGAACGTACCGTCTGCTGCGCTTTGTCGAACGACAGACGCGCATTCTCGTAGTCGTTGGCCGATATGAGACCCTTGTCGAACAGTGTCTTGTAACGGTTGTAATTGGCGGTCTCGTAGTTCAGTGTGCTCTGCGCACTCGACAGGTCGGCCTTTGCACGGTTCAGTTCGCTGATGAGGTTGGTCTTGTCGAGTTCGGCAATGACCTGACCTTTCTTCACGATGGAGTTGTAGTCGACATAGAGTTTCGACACGATACCTGACACCTGCGTACCTACGGTGACGGAGGTGACGGGCTCGATGGTTCCCGTAGCAGTAATCGACGTGCTGATGTTCTGCTTTTCTACCTTGGCAGTGGAAAACTCTGCCTTTTGTTCTTTTTTGCCGTCTGAACACATCCAGACGACGAGGGCTACGACCACTACGGCGGCTATGCCCATCCAAACTTTCTTGTTCTTCATATCTTGTTCTATTTTTACTTCTTACCTCTTACTTCTTACCTCTCACCTCTTACCTCTTACCTCTTACAACTTCATCGTCTCTCCTTCGTAGAATTTCAGCAGTTGCAGGTTGACGATGGTCATATATTTCGACTGCAGTTTGTTCTGTTGGGCTTGCAACAGCTTGTCCTTGCCTGCCAACAGCTCGACGATGTTCTTCATACCCAGATTGAACTGTTCCTGCAGGAGGTTGTATGACTCCTGCTCGCTCTCGACGGATGCAGACGACGAACGGAACTTCTCTTGATTGTTGATGGCATTGAGCCAGTATTGCTCGATGGTCTCAAACAGGTCGGCTTCCTCGTTTTTCAAAGTCAGACGTGCCTGCTCTTGGGCGATGAGCGCCTTCTGAACATTGGTCTTGGTTTTGCGTCCGTCAAACAGGGGAACCGATATGCCGACACCTGCCGATGTGCCGAAGTTGGTCTTCATCTGGTTACCCCAGGAGTTCGATGACGACGAGAAGGTGGATGTGCCTACGCTACCGGTCATACTGACGGAGGGCATCCAGCCAGCTTTCGCTATCTTTAACTGTAATTTGCTTGATTCGATGCCAAGTATAGCACTCTGAATCTCAGGACGTTGCAAAAGTGCGGTCTCGTAAACCTTTTGCAGCGAGGGAATTTCTTCCAGTGCCTGCGTGTCGGTAGATGATGGACTGGCAATGTCGAATTCCATGACACCAGTCAGTTGCAGCAGCTTTTTCAGTTGCAGCTTGTAGTTCGACAACTGTGTCTCCGCCTCCACGACGTTGTATTCGCTGGAAGCACGCTGGGCAGTAAGCTGCGCAAGGTCGGCCTTCGACATCTGCCCGACTTCGACCATCTGCTGACCGCGTTCCTCGTTCTTCTTGCTGGTCTCCAGACTCTGACGGTTCACCTCGATGGCCTCCTTCTGATAGAGAATCTGCACATACAGCTTGGCAATGGCTTCCTGAACGCTGTTCGACGACTCCAGTACCGTGAGTTCTGAGTCCTGCTCCTTGAGCTTGTTCAGCTTCAGCTGGTTGGTGTTCTGACCACCATTCCAGACGGTCCACTGGGCATTCACCGTGTAAGTGCCGTTATACGTCACCTTATCCGTAGCCAGATCGTCCCACGGGTCGTAGCTGATGCCCTGATTGGTCGATGCCGACACAGTAGGGAGTAGGGCGGCCTTCGACTGCTTGACATCCTCCGCAGCACTTTTCTGCGTCAGTCTGATTTGCTGCAAATCGATGTTGTTCTGCATGGCGTAGTTGATGCAGTCCTCCAATGTCCATTGCTTTTGGGCGTGGACACCAAGACTCACCAGCGCGGCCATCAATAAAAATGTTTTCTTCATTTTCTTTACCTTATTATATATGTATTGTCTCTTCGAGTAATGGAATAATTCATTTTGCCGATGCAAAAGTATAGAATATCGACGAAATAACCAAACAAATTAGATGCAATTTTTCTTTTAGTAGGAATAATTATATAATTCTTCTATAATTTTATCCGAGTTAACGATATTTTAACGCAGAAATGCGGAGGCAGGACAAAACCCTGACACAAAAAAAGCAGTCCGTTTGGACTGCTGTAGTTGCGGAGGCAGGACTCGAACATGCGACCTCCAGGTTATGAGCCTGGCGAGCTACCAACTGCTCCACTCCGCGATATTAGGCTGTCAAAATCGGTGCAAGCCGAATGCAGAGAGCTTGCTCTTTGCTGAGGCGAAGCCCGATTTCGCAGGGCTTTTTTGAAAAAGCGCTGCAAAGGTACGACTATTTTTCCAATCTACCAAATATTTCGCCATATTTTCGCATATTTTTCCTCTTTTCAAACATTTTACGTCGAAAAGTTTGGCTATTTGCGAAGTATTTTTTAATTTTGCACACGATATGAGTACTGTGCAATCATAAAACTGGTACAGGAGGACTGATAATATGTCAATATCGAAGACAAGACAAAAGTTGGTTGACGTGGCTCGTCAGTTGTTCGCAAAGAACGGACTTGAAAATACGACTATGAACGATATTGCCCAGGCTTCGGGCAAGGGTCGCCGTACGTTGTACACGTATTTTAAGTCGAAGGAGGACATCTATTACGCGGTGATAGAAAGCGAGCTGGAGCGTCTCTCCGACCAACTTGACGAGGTGGCGGCCAAGCGTATCCCCCCTCAGGAGAAAATCATCGAACTGATTTACATGCATCTGAGCATGATTCGCGAGACGGTGGTGCGCAACGGTAATCTGCGTGCAGAATTCTTCCGTAACATCTGGATGGTCGAGAAGGTTCGCCGTAATTTCGACGATGCCGAGATTGAGCTGTTCCGTAAGGTGTTCCGTGAGGGCAAGGAGGACGGTGAGTTCGACATCGACAATGTCGATCTGGTGGCCGATATCACCCACTATTGTATCAAGGGCCTAGAGGTTCCTTACATCTATGGTCGTATTGCCCACGGCATGACCGCTGAGGCTACGAAGCCACAGGTGGCTAAGATTGTGTACAGCGCCTTGGGAAAGAGACGGATGTAAAATCTCGGAATAAAATGTCGTAATGTCGTAATAACGAAATACCGAAAGAACGTAATAACGAATAATAAATTAAAGTAAAATTATGGGATTATTAGAAGGAAAGACAGCGCTGATTACTGGTGCTGCACGCGGTATCGGAAAGGCTATCGCACTGAAGTATGCCTCTGAGGGCTGTAACATCGCATTCACCGACCTCGAGATCAACCTCGACACGGAGAAGGAAATCGCCGCTCTGGGCGTCAAGGCCAAGAGCTACGCCTCGAATGCTGCCGACTTCGCGCAGACTGAAGAGGTGGTAAAGGCCGTAAAGGAGGAGTTTGGAAGCATTGATATTCTGGTGAACAACGCTGGTATCACCAAGGACGGACTGATGCTCCGTATGACTGAGCAGCAGTGGGACGCCGTGATTGCCGTCAACCTGAAGTCGGCATTCAACTTCATCCACGCCTGTGTTCCTGTTATGATGCGTCAGCGTGGCGGTAGCATCATCAATATGGCTTCTGTCGTAGGTGTTCACGGTAATGCCGGTCAGGCTAACTATGCCGCTTCGAAAGCTGGTCTGATTGCCCTCGCCAAGAGTATCGCTCAGTTCATCGAGACCGCTATGACTGCAGCACTGCCTGAGGAGGTTCGCAACGAGTGGAAGCAGAAGATTCCTCTCCGTCGTGGTGGTCAGGTCGAGGATATCGCTAACGTTGCCACTTTCCTGGCTTCCGACCTCTCAAGCTATGTCAGCGGACAGGTCATCCAGGTTGATGGCGGCATGAACATGTAATACGATGAAAGATTCGGTATTAATACTAAGTGGTGGAGTAGACTCCACCACTTTGCTATATGACGAGCAGGAGCGCATCGCCCTCGCCATCTCCTTCGATTACGGCTCGAAGCATAACAAGCGCGAGATTCCCTATGCACAGCTGCACTGCCAGCGACTGGGCATCCCCCATATCGTCATCCCCCTCGACTTCATGACCAAGTATTTCGTCAGTTCCCTGCTTGAGGGCGGAGAAGACATCCCTGAGGGCCACTATGCCGACGATAATATGAAGTCCACTGTCGTACCCTTCCGCAATGGTATCATGCTTTCCATTGCCGTGGGCATTGCCGAGAGCAACGGACTCCGGTATGTCATGATGGCCAATCACGGTGGCGACCACACCGTCTATCCCGACTGCCGACCGGAGTTCGTCGACGCCTTCGATCAGGCAGCTTCCGCAGGCACCTTCGTCAATGTCCGCCTACGCTCACCATACACCCACATCACCAAGGCCGACATCGCCCGTCGCGGCAAGGCACTGGGCATCGACTACAGCGAGACGTGGTCGTGCTACAAGGGTGGGGAACACCATTGCGGCCGTTGCGGCACCTGCGTCGAGCGCCGCGAGGCCTTCGCCCAGGCTGCCATCGACGACAAAACCATCTACGAAGAATAGTGTATCCAGTGACATCAATGGTTTACTTCTTCTCTGCGACCGGTCAGAATCAGGTAGCGGGTCTTGGCCTGCAGGTATTCGCTGTTGGCGGCATTGCGCGCGGTGAGTGCCTGCTGCCACTGGCGCTGGGCATCTAGCAGCTCAGTCATATTCGACAGACCGTTGAGATAGTGTTCGCGGTTGATGCGTAGGTTCTCTTCTGCGTTCTCTACGCTTTTTTTTGCGATTTGCGTCTGACGGTAGGTGCTTTCCAGATTGTCCCAAGCATCTTGTATTTGCAGGGAGATAAGCTCGCGTTTGTCTTGACGGAAGTCTTTCGCTTTCTCTACTTCCACCTTTTTCCAATTGTACATACGCCGTTCGCTCCAGAAGGCACTGATGGGTATCTGGACGGTAGCAAAGGCGATGGCCTTGCTGCTCCATTTGGCGAGCAGTTTACTGTAATTGACCGTTCCCCCCAGCAGTACGACGGGTTGCATGGAGGCTCGGGCTATTTTCTTTTCCAGCACAGCCTTTTCCACCCAGATGTCGAGAAGCTGGGTCTCCGTGCGGTTTTCAAGGGCAGTGAGATGCGGCATCTGATACTCCTGGGGATCGACGATGTCGTCGTCGGAACAATTTGCGTCGATGTCAATATCCTGATCGGCCATGCCCATGTATTTTGCCAATGCACGGCGCAACAGCCGACAGGCATTGGCTGTCTTGATGCGCAGAGCCGAGAGTTGGTCTTGCATCAGTTCGACGCTGAGGACGTCGTTTTTGTTGACGATACCGTTCTCGTAGATGTTGACCGCATCGCGGTGTATGCTCTCCGTTTCTTTCTCCATGGCATCGAGTATCTTGTCGGTCTCATGGAGTTCCAGGATCTTGTAAAACAGGAATTCGGTGGTCATCACAATCTCGTCGTCAGTCACCTGTATCAGTTTCTGGCGAGCGTCAATCTGCATGTCGGCCAGTTTGTTGTAATAGCTGATTCTGCCGCCAGTATATAGTGGTTCAAGGGCGGTGAGCCCCAACGACGTACCGCGCTTGATGGCGCGGATGCCTCCGTTTTCGAAGAGCTCCGACCCTTCGGTGAGCACCTCAATGACGTCTTGCAGTTCGGACGAGAACAGTTGCTGTTTCAGCAGATAGTCGCTGGCCTCGAAATGGGTGGCCGACGCTCCTACCATGGGGAAGTATTTCGTGCGGGCGTAGCGTTGCTGCTCCTTGGCGATGAGTAGGTCGTTGCGTACATCCTTTGCCTTGACGTTGTTTGCACGAGCCTCCTTGACACACTCCTGCAGGGTCATGATGCGCTGGGCAGAAAGCGTGAAGAATGAAGCGTGAAGAGTGAAGAGTATCAGGAAAAACTTTTTCATAATTATTGGCCTTGGGTCTTAATTCTTAAATCTTTCTTTCACTACACTATAGCCGACGGGTATCATCGTGAGGATAAACAGCATCGACACCAGTGCTCCTATGCAGATGATGACGCCCATCGGTCCCCACAGCGGCGTGTCCTTGATAACCATCGGTATGACACCCATCGATGCAGCCATCGAGGTGAGGAACACCGGTCGGAACCGGCGTTTGGCCGATAGCAGTGCGGCCTCGTTCGTGGGGTGTTCGTGGCTCAGCTCCTCGGCATAGTCAATCATGATGATGCCGCAGCGGGTGATGATGCCCATGAGCGAGACGAAGCCGAGTACGCCCGTGGCACCAAACTCCTGACCGAACAAGTGGAGTCCCAGTGCACCACCTATCATCGAGAATCCCAGCGACGCCATGACGAGCAGTGTGAGCGGTATGCTCTTCAGGTGGAACACGATGATGAAGAATATCAGCACGATGGCAATCTGCATGCCCAGATACATCTGCGGACGGTATGTCCGTTCGGTCTCTGCCTGTCCGCCCTCCTCCAGTTCGATGCCGTCGGGTAGGCGCAGTGTCTTGAGGTCCCGGTAGATCTCTTCCGTCAGTTCTCCTACCTTTACGCCCTGGCGACCCATCATGCCAAAGACTGAGGCCGTCCGTTGGCCATTGACGCGTTCGATGGTGCCAGAGCCCCAGCCTGGCTTTACGTCGGCTATCTGCGACAACGGTGCTGCCGTAATGGTGGGTATCATGCCCGTCACGCGAATGTTTTTGAATTCGTCGATGTCGTGCTTCTCCTTATCGGCGTCCTTTACCGTGATGCTCAGTTCGTGGTCACCCTCCCAGATGGTAGCTACAGGAATGCCGCCACCATAGCGCAAAGCGAAATTCAGCGAGAGCAGCGATTTGCTCATGCCTATGCGGTTGGCCTCTTCGGGCTTCAGGGTTACCTCCAGTCGGTTGCCTGTCGTGCCGAAGGTGGTGGTCAACACGTCTATGTCCTTGTTTTTCGACAATCGGTGGTGTATGCTGTCTATGGCCACATGCAGGCTATCGAGGTTATCACCCTTCACCACCACTTCCACAGGATATTGGTGGTCGGAGTATTCTATCTGACGGAACAGTATCTGTGCCTCAGGAAAATAATAGGAATAGCGGTGGGCGTATTCGTCCAGCATCTCCTGCGTCTCTTTGTCGTTATGGGTATTTACGATGAACTGTGCAAAGTGGGTGCCGCCGAAGTTGGGCAGGAACGTGGCATGGAATCGCGGTGAACCGCTGCCATAGAACGTGGTCAGGTTGGTCACGCGTTCGTCCTTTCGCATGATGCTGGCCAGCGAGTCGGCCACCTGTGCGGTATAGTTCAGGTCGGTGCCTATAGGCAGTATGATGTCCACGGCAAACTGGTTGCGCTCGGCTCTGGGCATCAGTCTGATGGGTAACATCAGGATGAGCACAGCCCCCAGCACGATGCTTGCCAGTCCGATGGCAAGGGTGGTGCGCTTGTGGCGGAAACACCACTCTATCAGCCGGTCGTAGTGACCCTGCATCCGCTCGAGCATGGTCTTCCGCTCGCCTCCACTTCTGTCCTTTTGGTTGGCAGAGCCCGTATGGAGTCCGTTCTTGATAAACTGATGCTGCAATATGGGTACCACGAAGATGGCGACCACCAGCGATACCGTCAGTACGATGCTGATAGCGTATGGGAACCATTGTATGAAGTCGTGTATCATCTTGCTCGTGGTAAAGAGGAAGGGGAAGAACGTGATGCTGATGACCAGCGTTGCCGTAATGATGCTTTTCACAAATTCCCTGGAAGACTCTACCGCAGCCTGCCAGCGGTCCATTCCGGAGTCTAACTTGTCCAGATAGCAGTCTACCACCACCACACTGTCGTCAACGATCATACCCAGCGACACCAGCAGAGCTGCCAACGTCACGCTGTTGATCTCGACTCCCGCCACAAGGAATATGGCGATGGAGGCAAAGATAGTGATGGGGATGGTGACCACTGCTACGCCCGCCACCCTCAGCGGCAGCATCAGGCATACCACAATGATAACCGACACGATGGCGATGAGCATTTCGAACATGAAGTCCTGGATGGAGTCGTCTACCACCTGGCTTTGGTCGCTGATGACGTTGATGTGTACATCCTTGGGCAGTGTCTGCTGGTAGTCGCTGATGACCTGTTTTACCTCGCTACCGAAGTCGATGATGTTCTTGCCCCTGATCATTTGCAGCGACATCAGCAGGCATTGACGTCCGTTGTTCTTGATATATCGTCGTGGCTCCGGGTATTCGCGCTTGATGGTGGCAATGTCGCTCAGTCGCACCACCTCACCCGTGGGGGCATTGCTGACGATGGACTGTGCCAGGTCCTGCTCGGTATTCAGCGACGATTGGATATGTATCTTCCTGCTCAGCTTGCCGTCCTCCAGACTTCCTGTATAGAGCGTGCCTGAAAGTCCGGAGACAGTGTTGATCAGCATGGCCGTATTGATGCCGTACATCGTGAGACGGTCGCGATCCAGATAGATGCTCAGCTCTTCCTTCTGGTCACCCATGCGTATGATGTTTGCCAGGCTTTTCACCCTTCTCAGCCTGTCGCTCAGCCCGTCGGCAAAGTCGCCCAACTCACGGAATGTCTTGCTGTCGCTCTCGATGGTCAGCAACATGGCCGACGAGTCGCCGAAGTCGTCGTTGGCCACCACGCCCGCCACGCCCAATGGCAGTGTCATGCGGAAGAGTGACAGCTGCTCCTTCAGTTTGTTCCAGAATTCCGTCTTGCTGCTCTCCGTCCCGTTGAGCCATACGACAGCCACACAACCGTCGTTCATGCTCAACGTCGACGTTCTTTTCCTGTCTATCTCCTTGAAGGTCCAGAGAAACTCTTCCAGCGGTTTTGCCAACTGCTGCTCCACTTCCAGCTCTGTCGCACCCGGATAGACTCCTACCACCAATCCCAAGGGAAGGTCTACCTGCGGGAACTCATCCTTTGGTATATATATCAGCGAAGCAATGCCGGCAAGCATCATCACCAACATCAGCAGCAGCGTGATGCTCTTATGCCTCATGGCACTCGCCACCAAGTTTTTATCACCCATCACCTCTTACCTCTTACTTCTTACCTCTCACCTCTCACTACCATTCCCTCACTGACTTTATTCTGACCTTGGACGATGATCACATCACCGTTGCTCAATCCTGTCTCTATGACCACGCCGCTACTGTAGATGTCGCCTGTGGTGACAGCCTGACGGTGGGCCTTCCCTTGCTTGACCGTCCACACAAAGGTTTCCTTGCCGCTAATCTGAATGGCATCCTGTGGAACCAAAATAGAATAGTCTGCACTCACGTCCTTCATGTGTACCTTGCATACCATGCCTGGCAGCAATGTATGGCTTCTGTTCTCTACCAAAACCTTTACTGCGTATGTGTGGTTGACGATGTTCGCCACCACTCCCTTGTTCACCACTCGGCCCGTAAACACACTGTCGCCCAAGGCTGGCACCGTAAACGTCACGTCAGTGCCTTTCTTGATCTTGCTGATCTCTTTCTCCGGCACCGAAACGCTTACCTTCACCCTGTCAATCTTCACCAGTTTGAACCCCGTCACACCGGGCATGACGCTGCTGCCTTCATGTACGGCCGTTTGTGCCACATAGCCGTCAAACGGGGCACGCAGCACAATGTCGTCCACATTCTTCCGCGCCATGGCTTCCGCAGCTTTCGCCTTGGTCAGCATCGACTCCATCTCCACCATCCTTATCTCGGGCAGTGTACCTTTGTCGTAAAGATTCTTCAGGCGGCGATAGGCATCCTCCGTCTGAGCCAGCGTCGAGGCACTCATT
Organism: uncultured Prevotellaceae bacterium; assembly: GCA_902800245.1. Classification (GTDB taxonomy): domain Bacteria; phylum Bacteroidota; class Bacteroidia; order Bacteroidales; family Bacteroidaceae; genus Prevotella. The sequence goes on along the minus strand of CADCDY010000068.1, from coordinate 6,116 downwards.
TCATAGGCACTCCTCACGTTCTGTCCGTCGGTCTCGGCCATGGCCTGACCTTTCCGCACGAATTGTCCTTCATCGACCATCACCCGGATAACCGTACCCAAGACCCCGAATGTGACGTTGGCACCATCTTCCTCTTCTATCACTCCCATGAAATTCTTATTCACGCTCTGTGCGCCAGCCTCTACTTTCTGGGTTCTCACGCTGACAGCATCCTCACTGGTCTGTGTCTCCTTCTTGTTACACGACCAAAGCAGCAAGGCTGCCATAACGAATATAACGATTTTCTGATTCATATCCTCAATTTTTAATTGTCAATTGTCACTTTCCCCTCCACATTCAGTTCGTCCATCACGACAATATACGCACCCTTGGCATAGCGCAGTCCGGCCGAGATGGCATAGTGCTCGCCGAAGTTACGGCTCAGGTTAAGACCAACCACACGCTTATCAACGGCACAGACCTGACGGATGGCCTCCCACACATTATCGGGCGAACAGTCATTCACGAGGATAATCTCGTAACTGTCGGTCAGCGTCTGCAAAGTGGCATGCAGCCGTTTCAGCAGTTCTGTCAGCATCGACTCTCCGCAATACTCAGGAATGACTATAGAGATATCTTTCATTTTTCTGTTCTACACCACACGTAAGTAAACGTACAAAAGTACTAATAAATCCCGAATAGAACAAAAATTTAACGTCTTTTAATTCAATAAATCGGCGTAGATGCCGCCCACTTGCTGATCAACAAACCAGAGCGCACCGTCACACAAATTGCCGCCGACTGCGGTTTCAGTAGCAATACCTACTTCAGCGACCGCTTCCGCCAGCATTACGGCATGTCTCCCACCGATTTCCGCACCGAAGCCGCCAAATCAGGTATGATTTGATGACTCTTTCTTTTTTTTCCTTGACCTTAACTCATCCATATAGCCTGCAGTGACAATACCGGAGGGTAAAGCAATGATGGCGATACCAACCATAGAGGATATAATGCTGATGACGCGACCTGTGTCGGATATGGGATAGAGGTCGCCATAGCCTACGGTGGTCAACGTACATGTGGCCCAGTAGAAAGCATCAAAGAAGTCATCGTACAATACTTTTCCTGTTAATGGATCAATCTGCTCTTCAGCATTGAACATAATAAGAGCTGTGATGAATATATAGAACAATGCCAACGAAAATACTGCCATCAGGACCTTGCTTTGCTTGCGAATAACAGCCATGACGATTTCCAAAGGCTCAAAATAGCGGATAACCTTAAAAATCCTCAGAATCTTCAATAGTCTTGATACACGGAATATTTTGAAAGAAGGGCCTAATAAGTTAAGGATAGGCAGAATTGACAGCAAGTCAATAATGGCCATTGGCGTAAATGGATAAATCGCAAATGCTGCCGCCTTACTGCGTTTTGATTTAAAATCAGCAGTACACCATCGAAGAATATAGTCCGATATAAAGCATAATCCTGATATCAAGTCAAAATACCAGAATATCTTGTATTGCGTCCTAAACATCAACGGCAAAATGCCTATTGCAATGGCAATCAGCATCACAATGTCATAGACCCGAGATGCCTTGCTTTCCTTGTTCTTTGGCTCTATCAGCCTGTATATTTTTTCTCGTATCATCTTGTCTACTGTGTACAGCAAAGATCACAACTTACCGCCGCCACCCTTTTGCGGGTTACTGTCGTTGTTTCTATTCTTTCTTGCTATAAGTCCTGTTTCTATTTCGTCCTGCAAAGTTACGAATAAGTGAGCAAAATGCAAAAGGAAAACTAGTTTTTCTTTTCATTTTCGAGTGAAAGTAACTTCTTCGCTTGTGAAAAAGTTACGAATAAGTGAGCAAAGAACCAAAGGAAAACGAGTTTTTCTTTGTTCTTTCGAACGGGAGTAACTTCTCGCAACGCGAAAAGGTATCAAATAAATTCGAGCCCACCAAACGATGAGCCCGAATTTTTGTTTGCTTTCGGCGAGAATCCACATCATGATTTCACTTAAACACAATCATATCGGCCAATTGCAGGAAGTAGTCGCTGCTCCATATGTCGAGTTCGCGCTTGTCAATGATATAGGGGATGACATCAGCCTTCACTGCGTTGATGTCTGCTTTAGAAATACGTTCTTTTAGGAGTTCCAAAAAGAGTTCCTTGGTAAGGTCGATATCATTAAACTCCTTTGTTCTTACTCTCAGATGCTCAAAATCCAATGCTACACGATTTCGCACATACCACTCGAAGTCGTACCAGTCACGCCCCTTTATGCGATTCTTCCATGCACGGAATGTTAGCGCATGCATCTTACCTGCATACAGATCAGGGAGTGTAAAGCAACGTGTGGTAAACGAGAAAGGCAGCATCAGTAGCTTTTGCTCTGTAGCAAATTCAAGTGGTGGGTTGGTATCCACCTCAATCTTTATCTTCAACGTCTTTTCCGTCTGAAACGTCAGGTTGTACACATCGGTATTATCTTTCAGGAAAGCAGATTCTACCTTGCCAAAGGTACGTTTGTCCTTCTTTGTAATGGTAACCGTTCGTCCTAAGAGTCGAGCTTCCTCGATGATGGCGGGGAAATAGGTCTCGAGCGTAAAATCCGGATTCTTCTCAAGCAACGAGAAATCCATATCTTCAGAATAGCGTCTCAATCCGTGAAATATCCTGAGACACGTACCACCATAGAAGGCTGCCTCCTTAAAGAAACCGCCACGATACAGACCACTCAGCACTACCTGCTGCATCACCTCATAGAGTGCATTCTTCCTATCGTTATCGCCTGCGATAGTATGCTGCGCTATCATCTGTTCAAATATGTCTGACATGCTTAATATACTTAATCAATGTGTTAATACTCGATTGCCTGCGACTAACCAAAGCACACCTTTCAAGAAGTTCGATATCAAACCCTTCAAGTGCATCAGTATCAAAACGGATGTCTTCCTCAAGATATATCTCGACATCCTTCATGAAGCGTAGATTCAAGCACTTGCTAAAGTTAATCACATCGCAAAGTGCCTTCTCGGGCGTAGCTATCAGAAAGTTCACGCCATCGGCTTGCTCTATTCTTACGCCAACGGCAAAGTATTCTGGCGAGCAGTTCTGATAACTGAAACGTCCTACAGCATTCTCAAAATCCCTGGAATGTTTTGTGGTGATAGAGGACACCTGATACACACGTTCTGGTATCAGCCCATAATATCGCAAGGCATATTCACAGCCCACATACGATGGCCCGTAAATGTGATTGGCTATCAGTTCCTTCGACAGTTCCTTACCAGTTTCCAGCTTGCTGGCCACGTACATCCCCTTCTTTAAGCGTATAATCTGGCCATTCTTTTCGAGCGCACGCGCTTTCTCGTTAATATGCTTATGGTTCGGAAAAACCGTACTTAGCACATTAACGTCAAAGGGGATATTGCCTATGTTCTCAAATGGTGTCATCTAAATACATTTAGTGCTCACGCGGTGCAAATATAGTTATATTTCGTACATAAAACAAATATTTTCTTTGTTTTCTGTGCAAAACATTACTATTTTAACTTTGTTTAGGATTAGTACCATCAAATTCTGTAGAAAAATCGAGCCCACCAAACGCATAAACAAAAAAAGTTGCTAAAAAATTTGGATTACGCTATACATCCAGCATATTCTGATCGGCCAAAAACTCGTAGACTCCCATCAGCACAATGCCCTGCTCATCGCGGCGCAACTTCATGCGTTCGCCCACAATCACAATCTTCTTAAACGAATCGCTAATCTGCTGCAGCGAACGCTTCTCCTGCTGCATCTTCTCTTCGTCTGGCAGTTTGTAGGCCGACTGCAGATAGTAGCGGCGTGAGCCCAGATTGCAGACAAAATCCACCTCCAGCGTCACTCGCTGCCATTTGTCGTTCTCGTCTTTCACGCGGATGTACACGTTGCCCACGTCCACAAGAAATCCACGATAGCGCATCTCATTGTATATCACGTTCTCCATCAGGTGGTTCTCTTCCGTCTGGCGGAACGACAGGATGGCGTTCCTCAGTCCCAAGTCCTTGAAATAGTATTTGGGTGTAGTGCCAATGTATTTGCGCCCTTTGATGTCGTAACGCTCAGATTTCTCTATCAAGAAAGCATCAGTCAGGTAACCCATGTAGGTCTCTATGGTCTTGTCTGTGATGTTGTTCAGTCGCTTCACGCTCTTGAAAGTATTCGCCAGATTAGTGGGATTTACAGGACTTCCAATGCTCGATGCCAGTATACGCACTAATTCCTCAAATTCTGCCTTATTTTCAATGTCGTGGCGATCGTAAATGTCGCTCAGATACACCGTGCGATAAAGATTTCTGAGATAGGTAGCCTTCTTGTCATCACCCTTGATGGAGAGAACTTTTGGCAGACCGCCATAAGTGTAATACTCCTGCCATCCATCCACTATGTCGCCCTCGTAGACCGTCATAAACTCCTTGAAGGTAAGTGGCCACACGTGGATTTCATCGCCACGGCCACGAAACTCAGTAGCAATGTCGCTCGATAGGAAGTGCGAATTCGAGCCAGTTACATACACGTCAGCATTCTCCATACCCACTAATGTGCCTAGCATATCCACGAAATCATCTACACGCTGCACCTCGAACTGGTCTCTCTATCTTCATAATTATCAAGCGTTTAACTTCTAATTTCAATATTTATATTACGGATTTTTGGCAATTTTGCCGTAAATCCGCTGCGAAGGTACGAAAAAAATTCGAGCCCACCAAATGATGAGCCCGAATTTTTGTTTGCGTTTCGTTTATTTTTTAACTAACGTTTTCAGTTTGTCAACGTAATAGTCCAGTCCGAAAATCGAACCTGCAAGTAGGAACGCTAGTTGACTTTCATCGACTTTTGTCACGACTCGGCCAAACAAGCAAGCTTGATGGCTCTCGCTGCTCCAAAAGTTCAACGTTCAATGTTCAACGTCTTAGTTCTGGTCTGCGCCGCCTTCGCCGCCGCTGCCTGCAGCTTCTACGCTGAAGACATAGCCGGATGCAACGAGCGAGTTGTCAGCCTTCTTCACCTTGATGCTGTAGCTGCCGAGTGCTGCACCAGCTGCGGTAAACTCTGCTGCGTTTCCGCTGATGGCGTGCTCGGTACCCACCTGCGTGTCACCCTTGAACAGGAGGACTGACTGCGCAGTCCCTACATTGGTGAAGTGGACGCGGATGCTGAGGTCAGCGGTGTCGCCTGAAGCTACGATGGTCGAGTTCGTTCCTACGGTCAGTGTCTGTCCGTTGACGGTTGTCGAACCGATGGCGAATGATGCTGCGGGCATTGTGCCGCCGCTGCCGCTACCGCTGTCGGCTGCTGCCTGACCGCCACCTGTTCCTGCATTGTTCAGGTACTGGTCTGAACCGGAGTAGATGTTGTGCTGTGCACCATTGCCGATCATGTCGAGGCACTGCTGCATGCTGTAGGCATTTGCAGTCTCGCCAGGATATGCCACGTAGGTGGTCGAACGCTTCCATGTGTCGCCCTCCTTGCGGCTAACGATGACGAATGCAGCCACGGCATCCTCTTCGGTAGTGTAGAGGTCCTCGTACCAATAACGCAGTCCGCTTGCGTTCATCAGGAACTTGAAGTTGCCTTCGTTGCGCACGCTGGGCTTGTTCACCTTTCCATTCTCGTCGAGGAATGCAGTGTCGAGCGTCAGAGGCAGGAATGTCTCGGGATCGGTCGGGTCGAGGATGACACGAGCGAAGTTGAACTGACTCTCCTGAATCGACGCACCCTGCTTCACGGTGCAGAACGTCAGCTGGTCACCGCGCTTCAGTCCGAGGGTGTTGATGATGTCGCCGTACGTGGTCTTGCTGGCAAGAGCGACAATCGTAGGATATACGATGTGCGTGTCGCCATCCTCAATCCAGTTGGTCTTCACCTGCGGCAGAGAACCCATGGCCACCAGATACTGGTTAGGAGCAAATGCATGCTTCATGCCTACGGGCACAAAAGAGTACATATTCAGGAATGCCACGCCTTGCGACTGCATCTCTTCGATGGCAGCACGGCTCTTCTGAATATTTTCAGACATGAAGAGTGACATAGTCTCCTGACCTTTCTTGACACCCTCGAAGGAGTGGTCACAGATGGCCTTCATGACT
>CADCDY010000067.1 GCA_902800245.1 uncultured Prevotellaceae bacterium | reverse complement strand
TGGGTATGCTGGAGCGTCTTCCTGGGCGTCTGTCTCGTTGCCGCCATCTTCATGTTTGCGATGATGAAGCGACTGGAGAAAGTATGCTAAGTTTGCTACTGGCATCATGGTTGACGCTCGTGGAACTGAACTGCGAGAATCTCTTTGACTGCCAACACGATTCACTGAAGCAGGACACCGAGTGGTTACCTGCTTCAGTGCGTAATTGGACTCCTGCACGCTATTGGCGCAAGGTAAACAACATCGGGCAGGAAATACTGTCGTGTCAGGATGACGGAATCCCTGACCTTGTGGCGTTGGTGGAGGTTGAAAATGACAGTGTCATCTTTGATTTGACACGACGCTCGCTGTTGCGACATGCGGGGTATGAATACTTGATGACGCAATCGCCGGATGTCAGAGGAATTGACGTGGCGTTGTTGTACCAGCCGATGACGTTCCGACCGCTGTGCTGTGACTATCTGGAAGTGGAGCCGTTAGAAGGAATGCGGCCAACGCGAGATGTACTTTATGTTCAGGGGGAAACCCTGAACCGCTGGGATGTCGCTGGGGGAACCAACAATTGCGACACGTTGCACGTGTTCGTGGTTCATGCACCGAGCCGATTTGGCGGTGAGCATCCAACGCGGCCGAACCGTCGGGTGGTGATGGAAAGAATTATGCAGGTTGTCAGGGAGTTGCCGGAGAATGCAAAAGTCATTATTGCCGGCGATTTCAACGATTATGCCGACAGTCCGTCGTTGCAGTATATGGAGCAACAAGGACTCATCAATGTTACTCGTGAGGTACGCGGCAGTAACGGTGCTCAGGGAACGTATCGCTATCAGGGAGAGTGGGAGAGTATTGACCACGTCCTTGTTAGTCCTATGCTCCGCGATTTCGTAGCGGAGGCCTTTATCAATGATGCCCCGTTTTTGTTGGAGGAGGACAAAAAATACGGAGGAGTCAAACCCCTCCGTACTTATAATGGTTATCGTTATCAGCGTGGATTCAGCGACCATCTGCCGCTTGTCGTCCGTTTCCGCTTCTAACTCTAAACTTTAAGCTTTAAACTCTTAACTTTTAACTCTTGATATTGGGTTCTTCCAGTCCAATGCCTTTCTTCTTGTCGACAGCCTTCAAAACGAAACCGAGGATGAGTGCAGCAACACCCAGACCAGCCAACATGAGCAGCGGAGCGGTATAGTCGAACTTAGTGGGGTCAGTCACTCCGGGATTCGTCTTGTCGAGGACCTTACCGATAAGCAACGGGAACAGCCACAGACCAATGTTCTGAATCCAGAAGATGAGTGCGTAGGCCGAACCGATGACCTTGGCGTCAACCAGTTTGGGAACGCTGGGCCACAACGATGCTGGAACCAGCGAGAACGAGGAGCCTAGCACGAGGATGGTGACGTAGGCAATAACAATGCCACCTACGGCTGAATCCTTAAACATTGGTAGGATGAAGGCGAATGTCAGATGGCAGGCGATGAGTAACAGTGAACCGAGCACGAGCATCGAGGCTGCCTTACCCTTGTGGTCAACATAAGAACCAAGGATAGGTGTAATGAGTACGGCCAGCAGTGGGAATACGGCGAAGATAGACTCTGCCGATTGGCGCATGTATCCCATATAACAATAGGTAACGAGTGCAATGATGCTGATGGCGAGCAAGCCATATTTCAGATTTGCTTTCTTCTGGAAATTGCTAGCAAAACCAGCAGCAGCTACGACGAGCATGATGATATACTGCACAATGGTCACGTCAGGCTGAGCCCAGAACGAATCGCTGGCAGGCTCAGTGAGCGTCAGATTGCACTGCAGCATGTTGACAGCATACTTCTGGAAGGGGAAGATGGCCGAATAATACAGTACGCAGAGCAGGGCGACGAGCCAGAAGCCAAGGTCGCTGAGAATGGTACCAATATCGCTAATCTTGAAGGGGTCATCCTTTTCTTCTGCTTCACCGGTTTGTGCATCGAGTTTTCGATCCATGAAGAAATAAACGATGGTCATGATGAGCGCAATACACATGAGAACCACACCGAACGCCACCGAGCGGCTGACACTGATATTGCCACCCAACTTGGCGAAGAACGGCGAGAAAATCATACATGTAGCAACGCCCAGACGTGCCAATGCCATTTCAGAACCCATAGCCAGAGCCATCTCGCGGCCCTTGAACCATTTCACGATACCGCGAGAGACGGTGATGCCAGCCATCTCGCAACCGCAACCGAAAATCATGAATCCGCAAGCGGCAAACTTGGCAGACGCGGGCATGCCGGCATAAAATGGCGAGACGCCGAGTTCATCGAAGACGGGAATGTAGTTGAGGTTGTTGGTGAACCATGTCTCCAATCCACTACCCATGAAACTCTCGCTAACGGCATACCACTTGATAATGGCTCCGACGAGCATGACGGCTGCTGAGAGTACGGCGGTAAAACGCACGCCCATCTTGTCGAGAATGATGCCGGCGAAGATGAGGAAGAATACGAATACGTTGAGGAATACCTCAGAACCCTGCATGGTACCGAAGGCAGTAGAGTCCCATCCGCGGGTCTCCTGCATCAGGTCCTTGATGGGTGAGAGGATGTCCATGAAGATGTAGCTGCAGAACATGGCAAGTGCCAGGAGCAGCAATGCGGTCCAGCGCATTCCAGCGCTGTCGCGAAGTGTTTTTTGAATTGCTTGTGTCATTATTTTTATTTTTTCGTTATATCGTAATTTCGTTATATCGGTATTTTGGATGTTACGAAGGATTTATTTCAACCAACGGTCGAGCCAGTCGAAGAATGTCCTTTGCCAGAGAACGCCGTTTTGGGGCTTTAATACCCAGTGATTCTCATCGGGGAATACAAGGAATTCTGCGGGGATTCCCTTCATGCGAGCGGCATTAAATGCCGCCATACCCTGCGTGTAATTGATGCGATAGTCCTTCTCGCCATGGATGCAGAGAATAGGCGTGTCCCATTTTTCCACCATCTTGTGCGGTGAGTCGTGGTAAGTCTTCTTGGCACGAGGCATCTGTGGGCGGTGCCAGTAAGCCTCGTCGTATTCCCAGTTTGAGAACCAGTTCTCCTCAGTCTCCAAATACATGGCAGCGAGGTTGAAGGCACCGTCGTGGGCGATGAAAGCCTTGAAGCGCTTGTTGTGGATACCTGCGAGATAGTAGACGCTAAATCCGCCAAAGCTTGCACCAACGGCGCCTAATCGGTCGCGGTCGACGAAGGGTAGTGAGTCAGCAGCAAAATCGATGGCAGAGAGGTAATCGTCCATACACTGACCGGTCCAATCGCCAGAGATTTCTTCCTTCCACTCCTGTCCGAAACCAGGCAGACCGTGACGGTTTGGAGCCACGACGACATAGCCGTTGGCCGCCATGATCTGGAAATTCCAACGGTATGACCAGAACTGCGATACAGGACTCTGTGGACCACCTTCGCAAAAGAGCAGGGTGGGGTATTTCTTGCCTTCCTCATAGTTGGCAGGCAGCATGATCCAGACGAGTTCCTTCTTGCCGTCGGTCGTCGGTACCCAGTATTGCTGCATCTTACCGAAAGTGAGTTGCGAGAGGATATGGTCGTTTTCGTGATGCCCACAAGACCCTTTGCAGGCTTTTTGCCCTTTGCGTTTGGAGTCACCATGTAGATATCCGTAGGAGCAGAGAGGCTCTGACGGGTTGCCAGGATGCGCTGTCCGTTGTTGGCCATCTGGATGCTGGTCCAGTCGTCCCATGTTTCAGTAAGCTGAGAGACTTCGCCTTTCTGACTGGCAACATACATATTGCAGCATCCGTGCCATACGCTTAGGAAATAGAACTGCGGGTCAGCAGCCTTGACCTTTTTGCCGCTGACGGGAGCCCAGCAGAATGCTTCCACATCACTCTGCCAATTGAGGTAGCGCTTCGAACCTGTTGCCAAATCGCAGATACACAAGCGGTTGAGATCGGCTTCGTAGCCATCTCGTTCCATAGATTGCCATGCGATGTATTTACCATCGGGCGAGAACTGTGGATTCTGGTCGTAACCAACATTGTTTACGAGGTTCTCCTTGGCGTTCACAGCCTGTGTGGCCAGCGTAATTGTTGGATCAACCTTCGGCGCAACATAGTCGGCAGGTTTGCAGAGATTTTTCGTCTCGCGTGTACCTATATTATATAAATAGATGTCCGAGTCAGTAGAGATGCTATATTCCAGTCCGGTCTTTTTGCGACACGTATAAGCAATAGTCTTCGAGTCAGGACTCCATGCCAGCTGTTCGATGCCGCCAAAAGGTTCCATAGGACATTCGTAAGGTTCACCCTCGAGAATGTCAACGCCGTTGGTGGCGACGGCATAGCCGTCACCTACAGAGAAGACGAACGGATGCTGGATACTTTCCACATAGTGGTCCCAGTGGCGATACATCAAGTCGGTTACGCGACGTCCTGTAGCCTTTGGCAGGTCGTCGGGATTCTGCTTGATAACCTCGTGGAAAGGCAGAGACTTGATGATGATAACCTGTTTGCGGTCTGGCGAGAACTTAAACCCCTCAACGTTACCATCAGTTTTTGACAGTTGGCGACGCTCTGAGCCGTCAGCTTTCATACACCATATCTCGCCACCGCTGATGAAGGCAATCGTCTGAGCGTCGAGCCACGTTGGGTCTGTCTCGCTCTTGGCGCTGGCGGTCAATTGCTGATTCCCTGTTCCGTCTGCATTCATGATGCAGATGACCTGATGGCTCTTGTTTTGTTTGACACTGTAATACCCCACCTGATAGACAATACGACTGCCATCTGGTGAGGCTTCAACACCTCCGATGCGTCCCATGGCCCACAAGGTTTCTGGAGTCATCATCCGGCTAGACAGTTTGATGTTACTTTTTCCAATCACGTCACTTTCCGTTGTTTTGCCTGTAGCGCTTACTGCAAGGAGTAAAGCTGCCACAAAAGTCAATATTTTTTTCATAATTATTGAATATTTGAGTGCAAAGGTACAAAAAATCCCAAACTTTTGCATCTAAACCCCAAACTTTTTGTACCTTTGCAACGAAATGAACAGAAAAAGTCATTTGTATGTATAAGTCTAAGCTACTCAGAGTCGTCATATTGCTTCTGACTATTGTCATGAGTTTCTCGTCATGCAGATATGCTCGTCAGCAACGAGAAATCCGTGCCAGCCATGCCGATAGCGTCATATTTGCAGTCGGTGTCACGAAGGATTATGAGCGAATGCGTGAGGTGACGGACAGTTTTGAGATAGTCGGTGATATTTCTGCGCTGAATGCCAACCGTTGGCGAGGAGTATCATATTATCGTCAGGGACAATATCGCATGGCAGAAATCTGTTATCGTAAGGCGCTGGAGAATGAGGTTAAAAACGACCTTGACCAGTTGAGCTACAACAAAGTAGCGCGTCGCTTGTCTGAGATTTTGCTGGTGAAGGGAGATTACGAAGGTTCACTCCAGATTGCTATCCCAGCTGTTAAGAAAATGGAAGAATCGGGTATCGGTTCCGATATAGACTATGCCATCTTGTTAAATAATATCGGCTGTTGCCAGTTGAATCTGGGACAGGATGAGGAGGCTAACCAGAGTTTCATTACGGCTCGCGGCCATTATGCCAATCGTTGGCAGTCGGACACGACAGGACGAGGATTTCAGGAGGCTGTTATCGGAACGGTTTATACCAGTCAGGCATATATCAATACCCGTCGCTATGCAGAATCCATCTACTGGATTGATCGTACGGAGATGTTGCTGAACAAGTATCGTCAGAGGCACGATGCACGTACGGAATATTTTGACGAATACCAAGGCCGTATAGAAATTATGCGTGCCGTAGCCTTGCAAGGATTACATAAAGACCAGGAGGCAGCAGAGGCATATAAACGTTTCCAAGAGACGAACTATGCCAAGACGCCAGCCGGACACATCAATGGTACAGAATATCTGGTGGTGGCTCACCGATATCAGGAAGCGGCATACAACTATCGTTTCCTGGATAAAGCAATGACCGATTGGGGTATGGAGCCCTCTATTGACAACATCCAGCTCTATATGTTGCCTAAGTATTGGGCGAATGCCGAGGCTGGTCGTCGTGATTCGGCACGTGTAGCAGGAGAGCGTATTCTGGCAATTCTGGACTCGGCCATTACGGCACAGAAGAACAGTTCTATTGCCGAACTGGCTACTATCTACGATACTCAAGGAAAAGAAAAGGCAATTGCTGATCGTGAGATGGAACTAACCCACCAGCGACTTTACAGCACTGGTGTCGCACTTGTTCTGCTCATCATTTTCTTCGCGACTTATACCTTGCATAAACGTAAGGCTGCGCATAAATTGGCTGCCGCCCACGGACGTTTGGAGGATGCGCATGACAAACTGAAGGTAGCTTACGACCAGTTGGAGAAAACGACGAAGGCCAAAGAGCGTATTGAGAGTGAACTGCGCATTGCGCGTGATATTCAGATGTCGATGGTTCCCAACGTATTTCCCGATCGTCAAGGATTGGATATGAACGCATATATCCAGCCTGCGAAGGAAGTCGGTGGCGACCTCTATGGTTATCTGCTTCAGGGTAACGAACTGTATTTCTGTCTTGGCGATGTTAGTGGAAAGGGCGTTCCTGCCTCATTGTTTATGGCTCAGGCCATCCGCTTGTTCCGCGTGTTGGCAACAGGACACATGATGCCAGCCGACATTGCTACCAATATCAACAATGCACTGACGGAAGACAACGAGCAGGGTATGTTTGTCACGATGTTCATCGGACTTATCCACCTCGACACAGGACGTATGGACTTTACGAATGCCGGTCATAATCCGCCTGTTATCGGAACCAACGGCAAGGGAGAATTCCTGCCGATGGAGTCGAATGCCCCTATCGGACTCTGGCCTGGAATAGAGTATGTCGGTGAGAGTTTCGAAAATATCAAGGGACATTCGTTGCTGGTCTATAGTGACGGATTGAACGAGGCTGAGAACACGGAACAGGAACAGTTCAGCGATGAAAGGATCCTTGAAGTGCTTGGTAGAAACAACTACACCACTAGCAAACAGGTTATTGACGCGTTGGCGGAGGAAGTGGAGAAACACCGTAATGGTGCAGAGCCCAATGACGACCTGACAATGCTTTGTCTAAGGATACAGTAATAATTTTAGGAATTCAGTTAAAAAAGTGACAATTTGTTTGGTGGTTTCAGAAGAAATGAGTACTTTTGCAGCCGATAAACGAAAAAAAGAGTAAAAATGAAAAGTCTACACCTGATTAGCAACCTGATTATTATTCGACTGCGTCAAGCTGCCGGAAGTGATAGGGTATGTATATAATTAAGGTATAAGACGATACGATACAGAGCCTTTCTCACTTCCGGGTGTAGAGAGGCTTTTTTGTATTAAGAGATAAAAGAAAACAGTAATTTAACACATATAATTAGACTGAGATGAGTGACAGATTGTTTATTTTCGACACGACGCTGAGGGACGGCGAACAGGTGCCTGGATGCCAACTGAACACGGTAGAGAAAATTCAGGTGGCGAAGGCCTTGGAGCAGTTGGGCGTGGACGTGATTGAAGCAGGATTTCCTGTGTCGAGTCCGGGTGATTACAACTCGGTGATTGAGATTTCGAAGGCTGTTACGTGGCCCACGATTTGTGCGCTGACGCGAGCTGTTGAGCACGACATTGACGTGGCTGTTGAGGCGTTGCAGTATGCCAAGCATAAACGCATCCACACGGGTATCGGTACCAGCGACGAGCACATCAAGTATAAGTTCAATTCTACGCGCGAACGCATTCTGGAGCATGCCGTCGAGGCGACGAAGTATGCCAAGCGTTTCGTGGACGATGTGGAGTTCTACTGCGAGGATGCAGGTCGGACGGATAACGAATATTTGGCGCAGGTTGTTGAAGCAGTCATCAAGGCTGGTGCAACAGTGATAAATATTCCAGATACGACGGGCTATTGTCTGCCACAGGAGTACTACGACAAGATTCGTTATCTGAAGGAGCATGTGGATGGCATTGACGCCTGCATCATATCCACCCACTGCCACAACGACTTGGGTATGGCTACGGCTAATACGCTGAACGGTGTGCTGGCTGGTGCACGACAGGTGGAGGTAACCATCAACGGCATTGGAGAGCGTGCTGGCAATACCAGTCTGGAGGAAATAGCCATGATTCTGAAATGTCACAAGTCGATAGATATCGAGACGAACATCAACACCACAAAGATTTATCCCACGAGCCGTATGGTGTCATCGTTGATGAACATGCCTGTGCAGCCTAACAAGGCCATTGTAGGTCGTAATGCCTTTGCACACAGCAGCGGCATCCATCAGGACGGTGTATTGAAAAATGTACACACGTACGAGATTATCGACCCCAAGGATGTGGGCATCGACGTGGACTCGATAGTGCTGACAGCCCGTTCAGGTCGTGCCGCCTTGAAGCATCGCCTGATGATAAATGGTGTGGACGTGAGCGACGAGAAGAAGATAGACAAGATTTACGAGCAATTCCTGGCACTGGCAGACAAGAAGAAGGAAATCTCGGATGCCGACGTCATGATGCTGGCAGGTGCCGATGTAGCTGATACACATGCTGTCAAGCTTGATTTCTTGCAGGTAACATCAGGCAAGGGTGTGAAGTCGGTGGCCAGTATCGGACTGGACATCAGCGGTCAGAAGTTCGAGGCAGCAGCATCGGGCAATGGTCCTGTGGATGCTGCCATCAAGGCGCTGAAGAAGATTATCATGAAGCAAATGACGCTGAAGGAGTTTACCATCCAGGCTATCTCGAAGGGCTCGGACGACGTGGGTAAGGTGCACATGCAGGTAGAGTACGACGGCAGTCTCTACTACGGTTTTGGTGCCAATACGGACATCGTGACGGCCTCCGTCGAAGCGTATATTGATTGTATTAATAAATTTAGGGTAGAATGAATACGCTGTTCGATAAAATTTGGGATGCACATGTGGTGCAGACGGTTGACGACGGGCCCACGCAGTTGTACATCGACAGACTGTACTGCCATGAGGTGACCTCTCCGCAGGCCTTCGAGGGTATGCGGGCGCGAGGATTGCGGTGTTTCCGTCCTGAACAGATTGTCTGCATGCCTGACCACAATACGCCAACGCACGATCAAGACAAACCCATCGAAGACCCTGTGTCGAAAGCACAGGTGGATATGTTGGTTCAGAATGCCGCCGATTTTGGCTTGAAACATTTCGGTATGTATTCGAAGGACAATGGTATCATACACGTCGTAGGTCCTGAGAAGGGACTGTCGTTGCCAGGCATGACCATCGTTTGTGGCGACTCCCACACATCCACGCATGGCGCTATGGGTGCTGTGGCCTTTGGCATCGGCACGTCGGAGGTGGAGATGGTGATGGCTTCGCAATGTATTCTGCAACAGAAACCTAAGTCGATGCGCATCACGATAAATGGCACGTTGGGTAAGGGTGTGACAGCGAAAGACGTTGCGCTGTACCTGATGGCGAAACTGACGACGAGCGGTGCGACGGGATATTTCGTGGAGTATGCTGGTGAAGTCGTGAAAGCCCTCTCGATGGAGGGTCGTCTGACGCTGTGCAACCTATCGATAGAGATGGGTGCGCGTGGTGGTTTTATTGCACCAGATGAAGTGACCTTTGATTACGTCAAAGGTAAAGAATATGCCCCTAAGGGCGAAGAGTGGGAGGGAGCTGTCGCTTATTGGAAGACGCTGAAGAGCGGCGACGATGCAGTGTTCGACAAGGAACTGACGTTCGATGCCAAGGATATCGAGCCACGCATCACTTATGGCACCAATCCAGGTATGGGCATCGGTATCACAGAGACCATTCCTCTCACCTCTGACCTCTCACCTCTGACCGCTGGCTTTGAGAAAGCCTTACAGTATATGGGTTTCAAGGCTGGTGAGTGTCTCTTAGGCAAACCAATTGACTACGTATTCCTGGGTGCTTGTACCAATGGTCGCATCGAGGACTTCCGCGCCTTTGCCTCTATCGTCAAGGGACGCAAGAAGGCTGATAACGTCGTTGCCTGGTTGGTGCCTGGCTCATGGGCTGTCCGCCAGCAGATAGAAGACGAAGGCCTTGATAAAGTGCTTAAAGCTTCTGGCTTCGAGATTCGTCAACCCGGCTGTTCCGCTTGCCTCGCTATGAACGACGACAAGGTGCCTGCCGGTAAATATGCCGTCTCTACCTCGAACCGCAATTTCGAAGGTCGTCAGGGACCAGGCTCACGCACCATCCTCGCATCGCCCTTAGTGGCCGCAGCCGCAGCAGTAACAGGCGTAATAACAGACCCTAGAGAATTATTATGAAACAGAAATTTGATATCATAACATCGACGTGCGTGCCCCTGCCGTTGGAGAATGTGGACACCGACCAAATTATCCCTGCACGCTTCTTGAAGGCAACGACCAAGGAAGAAAAGTTCTTTGGCGACAACCTGTTTCGCGACTGGCGCTACCATAAGGATGGTACTGTTGTTGAGGATTTCGTCCTCAACAACCCTCGCTACAAAGGCTGCATCCTCGTGGCCGGCAAGAACTTCGGCTCTGGCTCCTCGCGTGAACATGCTGCTTGGGCCATTGCAGGCTATGGTTTCCGCGTGGTTATCTCGTCTTTCTTTGCCGATATCCACAAGAACAACGAACTCAACAATTTCGTGCTGCCCGTGCAGGTATCAGAGGCGTTCCTGCAGGAATTGTTCCAGACCATTCATAACGACCCTGATGCTCAGGTCGAGGTCGACCTCCCCAACCAAACGGTTACCAATCTCACGACGGGCCATTTTGAGCACTTCGACATCAATGGCTACAAGAAACATTGTCTGATGAACGGATTAGACGATATCGATTTTCTCGTAGCGAATAAAGACAAGATAGAAGCATGGGAGCAGAGAAGGTAAATACATATCAGCGCATGGTGCCCTTTGTGGAGATTATGGACGCTACGTTGCGCGACGGTGAGCAGACCAATGGTGTGTCGTTCCTTCCTCATGAAAAGCTGGTGATGGCTCGAAAACTGTTGTCTGACGTCAACGTCGACCGCATTGAGATTGCATCAGCACGTGTATCGGAGGGCGAGCGTGAGGCTGTGACCAAGATATGCGCCTATGCCCAGAAGAATGGGCTGTTGGATCGTGTCGAGGTGTTGGGCTTCGTGGATGGCGGCAAGTCGATAGACTGGATTGCTGAGTGTGGCGGACGGGTCGTCAACCTGTTGGCGAAAGGCTCGCTAAAGCATTGCACCCACCAGTTGCACAAGACACCCGAGGAACACATCAGCGACATCCTCCACGAGGTGGAATATGCTGCCAGCAAGGGTATAAGCGTCAATATCTATCTTGAAGACTGGTCGAACGGCATGAAGGATTCACCCGAATACGTCTATCAGTTGATGGATACGCTAACTGCTAATAGCCAAAAGCAAATAGCCCGTTTTATGCTGCCTGACACTTTGGGCGTGATGAATCCCCTGCAGGTCATCGAATATTTCCGCAAGATGATGAAGCGTTATCCTGACGTGCATTTCGATTTCCATGCTCATAATGACTACGACCTTGCAGTATCGAACTCGTTGGCGGCTGTGTTGAGTGGTGCTCGTGGCTTGCACGTCACCGTGAATGGGCTGGGGGAGCGTTGTGGCAATGCGCCGATGGCTTCCGTGCAGGCTATCCTGAAGGACCAGTTTCATGCCAAGACGAACATTGTAGAGAGCCAATTGAACGACCTCTCGCGAATGGTCGAGAGTTTCAGCGGTATTACGGTTGCCCCCAACCAGCCGATTGTTGGTGAGAACGTGTTTACGCAGGTGGCTGGTGTGCATGCCGATGGCGACACGAAAGACAAGCTGTACTACAACGAGCTGATGCCTGAGCGTTTTGGTCGTAAGCGTGAGTATGCGCTGGGCAAGAATAGTGGTAAGGCCAATATCGCCAAGAACCTCGAGGAACTCGGACTGGAACTGACTCCTGAGCAGACGCGTCGCGTGACGGAGCGCATTACGGAGTTGGGCGACAAGAAGGAAATCGTGACTCAGGAAGATCTGCCCTTTATCGTTTCTGATGTATTGAAACACGATAGTTCTGACGATAAGGTAAAGTTGATAAGTTATGTAGTATCAACGGCTTATGGTTTGCGTCCTGGAGCAAATGTTAAAGTGGAAATCAATGGCCAGCAGTACGAAGCTGCAGGCACAGGCGATGGTCAGTATGATGCCTTCGTCAAAGCGCTTAGATATATTTACAAGAAGTATCTCGACCGTACATTCCCCATTCTGGCCAACTATCAGGTCACCATTCCTCCTGGCGGACGGACTGATGCCTTGGTACAGACAGTCATCACGTGGAATGACAATGGCAAGATGATCCGTACACGCGGCCTCGATGCCGACCAGACGGAAGCTGCCATCAAGGCGACATTCAAAATGTTGAACATCATAGAGAACGAAATAACTATATAACGTTATAACGAAATAACGAAAAAATTTTAATATGAAATTGAAAATTGCGATATTGGCTGGTGACGGCATTGGCCCAGAGATTATGAAACAAGGTGTGGCTGTAATGAACGCCATCGCCAAGAAGTGTGGTCATGAATTCGAATATGAGGAAGCACTGGTGGGTGCCTGTGCCATTGATGCTTGTGGCGATGCCTATCCAGACACGACGCACGATGTCTGCATGCGTGCTGATGCAGTCTTGTTTGCTGCTGTTGGCGACCTGAAATATGACAATAATCCCACACTGAAGATGCGTCCTGAGACGGGTTTGCTGGCTATGCGCAAAAAACTCGGACTCTTTGCCAACATCCGTCCTGTAGCCACCTTCGACTGTCTGTTACACAAATCACCGCTGAAGGAGGAACTGTTGCGTGGTGCCGACTTCGTAGTCATCCGTGAACTGACGGGTGGCATGTATTTTGGTGAGAAGCATCAGGACAACGATATGGCCTTTGACACCAATATATATACACGCCCTGAGATTGAGCGCATTTTGAAGGTCGCTTTCGAGATGGCAATGACACGTCGCAAGCACCTCACCGTTGTCGACAAGGCCAATGTTTTGGCATCGAGCCGTCTATGGCGCCAGA
The DNA here is from genome assembly GCA_902800245.1 of uncultured Prevotellaceae bacterium. Taxonomy (GTDB): domain Bacteria; phylum Bacteroidota; class Bacteroidia; order Bacteroidales; family Bacteroidaceae; genus Prevotella. The sequence goes on along the minus strand of CADCDY010000067.1, from coordinate 4,706 downwards.
TAGCCAAGGAGATGGAACCCCAGTATCCTGAGGTCACTACCGACTATATGTTCATCGACAATGCCTCGATGCGTGTACTCACAGAGCCCCGTTTCTTTGATGTCATCGTGACGGAGAATACTTTTGGCGACATCCTCACTGATGAGACTTCGTGCATTACAGGTTCTATGGGTCTCCAGCCCTCGTCATCACTGGGTGAGCATACTCCGCTCTTCGAACCCGTTCATGGCTCGTGGCCGCAGGCTGCTGGTCAGAACCTCGCCAATCCGTTGGCACAGATCCTCTCTGCCGCTATGCTGTTAGAGCACTTTGGGCTCAATAAGGAGGGTGCTCTTATTCGTGAGGCCGTCAATGCCTCGCTGGATGCTAATGTACGCACTCCTGAAATCCAGGTCGAGGGTGGCAAGAAATACGGAACAAAAGAAGTTGGTCAATGGATTGTAGAGTATATCGAAAAGGCCTGATTGTTACGTTGCGGAGAGGCCTGATGCTGGCTTTACTGTTAGTTGCGACTCAGTCGCAACTAACCCTTCAGGCACAGGAGAACTGGCGCGACTCGCTGACAGCTATCAACAAGCAGATTGCCGAGTCGCAGTGGTCAACGGAACTACACTTGCGTAAGGCCAATGCCAACCTGCAACTCCAGCAATGGCAATATGCTATTGATGAATATGGACTTGTGCTTCGACACGAAGAACGCAATCCTGCCGCCTTATTTTATCGCGCTTATGCCTACACGCACATGCGACGTTTCGACTTGGCGCGCAACGACCTCAACGACCTGTTGACCATAGTACCACGCCATTTCGAAGGACGCCTGTCGTTGGCGGTCGTGCTGCAACAACTGGGTAGGAAGCAAGAGGCGCTCGATGAATTAAATCAAACCATCGAGTTGCATCCTGACTCTGCTGTGGCCTATGCAGCCCGAGCCAATTTGGAGCGACAGCTGAAACAGGACGAAGCTGCGCTCTTTGACTGGCAGCGTGCTGAAGAGCTTTCTCCTCGAGATGCCACCTATGTGGTGTCACACGTCGACTTGTTGCTGATTTTGGAGCGACGCGAAGAGGCGCGCCGTGTACTCGATGCTGCTGTCCGTCGAGGTATTCCCCGTGGCATGTTGCGCGAATGGTTTGATAAATGTAAACGAAAATAAGAAGTTACATGAAGTTAGAAAAAGTAAGAAGAATATTGAAGAAAATAAAGAATCCCACCAAGCTACAGTTTACCATTGGCTTCTTTGTCGTTGTTGCCCTGTTATGGGGTGTCCGCTATCTTACGCGCAGCAATCCGCAGGATACAGTGGAAGAACCGACCACGCTTTCTGCCACCCATCATCGTATTCGTGGCGTCGCCAACTACAAGGTTGAATTCCCCGATAGCCAGCGCGTCCAGATTGTCGCTGCCGAACGTTGGGGCGTACTTCCAGTGCAAAACCGCGAGGACGCCGAGAAACGCAAAAAGGAATTGGTATATGTCGGCGAAAGTCCATACTGGCATGTCGACCGTCTCTCCAGCTCCATTCCCTATCTCGTACCGCGTGCCGCCACGCTTCTGCAGGACATTGGCCAAGCCTTCTACGACAGTCTCTACAACAAGGGCATTCCCTTCAACCAGCTCATTGTCACCAGCATCCTGCGTTCGATGGATGACGTAGCGAAGTTACAACGTCACAATCCCAATGCCACCGAACGCTCGTGCCACCTCTTCGGTACCACGATTGACATCTGCTACAACCGATACCATCCCGTTACACGACCCGTCCGCGACGACACCCTCAAGTGGGTACTCTCTGAAGTTCTCCGCGACAAGCGCAATGAGGGGCGTTGCTATATCAAATACGAAGTCAAGCAGGGTTGTTTCCACATGACGGTGCGATAACAATCAAAAAAAATGCTAAATCCTTGCAGGAATTAGAAAAAAGTTGTATCTTTGCACTTCGTGAATACTATTTATTATTTATAAACAATAGAAAAACAATAATTTATGAGCCAAAAAAGAGTTTACCTCTTCGGTAACGGTAAGGCCGAAGGTAATGCAAAAATGCGTGAGGAACTCGGTGGTAAGGGTGCTAACCTTGCCGAGATGAACCTGCTTGGTGTTCCCGTTCCTCCAGGTTTCACAATCACAACCGATTGCTGTAACGAGTACTATCAGGTTGGTCAGCAGAAGATTATGGAGCTGCTGAACGAGGACGTGATGGCTGCTGTAAAGCACATCGAGGTTCTGATGAACTCGAAGTTCGGCGACAAGGAGAATCCTCTGCTTGTTTCTGTTCGTTCTGGTGCACGTGCTTCTATGCCTGGTATGATGGATACCATCCTGAACCTTGGTCTGAACGACGAGGTAGCTGAGGGTATGGTTAAGAAGACCCAGAATCCTCATTTCGTTTACGATTCTTATCGTCGTTTCGTACAGATGTACGGTGATGTGGTGCTGGAGATGAAGCCCGTCAACAAGACCGACATCGACCCATTCGAGGAGATCATCGAGAAGGTAAAGGAAGCTCTGGGGCGCTATCTGCGCTGTGTTCCGTTCTTGGATGAACGAGCGCGCTATCCTCTATCGTAAGATGGAAGGTATCCCCGACGAGTGGGGTACAGCTGTATCTGTAATGGCTATGGTATTCGGTAACATGGGTGACACCTCTGCTACTGGTGTATGCTTCAGCCGTGATGCTGCTAATGGTGAGAACCTGTTCAATGGTGAGTATCTCGTAAATGCTCAGGGTGAGGACGTTGTGGCTGGTATCCGTACCCCACAGCAGATCACAAAGATCGGCTCTCAGCGCTGGGCTGAGCGTGCTGGCATCTCTGAGGAGGAGCGCGTAGCTAAGTATCCTTCTATGGAGGAGGCCATGCCTGAGACATACGCACAGCTGAATCAGATTCAGGAGAACCTCGAGAACCACTATCATGATATGCAGGATATGGAGTTCACCGTACAGGAGGGCAAGCTCTGGTTCCTCCAGACACGTAACGGTAAGCGTACAGGTGCTGCTATGGTTAAGATCGCTATCGACCTGCTCCACGAGGGTATGATCGACGAGAAGACCGCCATCATGCGCTGCGAGCCCAACAAGCTCGACGAGCTGTTGCACCCCGTATTCGACAAGAAGGCTTTGGCTGCTGCTAAGGTGATTGCTCAGGGTCTGCCTGCTTCTCCCGGTGCAGCCTGTGGTCAGATTGTATTCCACGCTGACGACGCTAAGGCTTGGCACGAGGACGGTCACAAGGTAGTGCTCGTACGTATCGAGACCTCTCCTGAGGATCTCGCCGGTATGGCTGCTGCCGAGGGTATCCTGACCGCTCGTGGTGGTATGACCTCTCACGCTGCCGTTGTTGCCCGTGGTATGGGTAAGTGCTGCGTATCAGGTGTAGGTGCTCTGAATGTTAGCTATAAGGACAAGACCGTTGAGATTGACGGCGTTACTTATAAGGAGGGTGACTATATCTCTCTGAACGGTACTACTGGTCAGGTTTACGCTGGCGAGGTGCCCACCAAGGCTGCTGAGCTCTCTGGCGACTTCAAGGAACTGATGGATCTCTGCGACAAGTACACCAAGCTGCAGGTTCGTACCAATGCTGATACGCCTCACGATGCACAGGTCGCTCGCAACTTCGGTGCCAAGGGTATCGGTCTGACCCGTACCGAGCACATGTTCTTCGACGATAAGAAGATCATTGCTATGCGTGAGATGATTCTCGCCGACAGCGTTGCTGGACGTGAGAAGGCTCTTGCCAAGCTGCTGCCTTACCAGAAGGCCGACTTCAAGGGCATCCTCGAGGCTATGGACGGTCTGCCCGTGAACATCCGTCTGCTCGATCCTCCCTTGCACGAGTTCGTTCCCCACGATCTGGCTGGTCAGGAGACGATGGCCAAGGAGATGGGCGTATCGCTCGAGACGATCCAGCGCCGCGTCGCTTCTCTCGCTGAGAACAACCCAATGCTGGGTCACCGTGGTTGCCGTCTGGGCATCACCTTCCCCGAGATTACCGCTATGCAGACCAAGGCTATCCTCTCTGCAGCTTGCGAACTGAAGAAGGAAGGCAAGAACCCGATGCCAGAGATTATGGTTCCGCTGATTGGTACGCTCTACGAGCTGAAGCAGCAGAAGGAAGTTATCCAGTACGCTGCTAAGGAAGTATTCCAGGAGTATGGCATGGAGGTTGAGTTCGAGATCGGTACGATGATTGAGATTCCTCGTGCTGCCCTGACCGCCGACCGTATCGCTGAGGAGGCTCAGTACTTCTCATTCGGTACCAACGACCTGACTCAGATGACCTTTGGTTACAGCCGCGACGATATCGCTTCGTTCCTGCCTGTTTACCTCGACAAGAAGATCCTGAAGGTTGACCCGTTCCAGGTACTCGACCAGAAGGGTGTTGGCCGTCTCATCAAGTTCGCTGTGAAGGAAGGCCGCGAAGTACGTCCTGACCTCCGTTGCGGTATCTGTGGTGAGCATGGTGGTGAGCCCAGCTCTGTGAAGTTCTGTGCTAAGATTGGCATGAACTACGCATCTTGCTCTCCTTTCCGTGTGCCCATCGCACGTCTCGCTGCCGCGCAGGCAGCAGTCGAAGAGTAATTATCACTCTTACATAATGAAAAGGGACCTGTCCGCTTGGGCAGGCCCCTTTTTTATTGTATTTGCTAAATATACTTTATTTCGGTTGAAGACTCATACGGTAATCGCTGGGCGACTGGCCAAG
>CADCDY010000066.1 GCA_902800245.1 uncultured Prevotellaceae bacterium | reverse complement strand
GGCACGCTTGAATGCGCGTGCAAAACGTTGACCTTTTCTCATAACTCTTTTTAACTTTTAAGAGGCTTGGCAGGAGTCAACGTATTTCAGGCTAAGACATATTTTCATTTCCGAACGAGAGTGCCTTCTCGCGAAGCGAAAAGATAGGAACTTTTTTCTAATCATATTTCAGAGTCTGGGTTATCTTAATATCTTTTAAGAATTTGGCTGTTTGCGCTTTTTTTCGTACCTTCGCAGGCGAAATGGCAAACGAAACTAGCAACACGACCCTGAAACGACAACTGAAAGTGCTCACCATCCCGGTATTCATCGAGATGGCGTTGGTGATGTTGTTGGGTGCTGTGGATACTGTGATGTTGAGCCGCTATAGCGACAATAGCGTGGCTGCCGTGGGACTGGATAATCAGCTCATCTCGCTGGTATTCCTCGTCTATCAGTTCTTTTCGATGGGTGCCGCCATCCTGTGTGCGCAGTATATCGGGGCGGGACTGAGGAAGCGGCTGGTGCAGGTCGTGGGCATGGCCCTTGTCGTCAACTTGCTGGTAGGTCTGACAGTCAGCGCCTTGCTATTCTTTTATGCCGAGCATTTGTTGCTGATTATGGGCCTGCGTCCAGAACTGATGGGCGACGGGCTGGTGTATCTAAGGCTGACGGGTGCCCTGTCGTTCTTCCAAGCCTTGGCACTGACATTCTCTGCCTCGCTGCGCAGTGCCGACAAGGTCATCTATCCGATGGTGGTCACAGGCATTGTCAACGTGCTGAACATCATTGGCAACTACGCTCTCATCTTCGGCCATTGGGGTTGTCCGCAATTAGGTGTCGAGGGAGCAGCCATTGCCACCGCCGCCAGTCGTGCTGTGGCCATGGTGTTGCTGGCCATCATCCACTTCCGCGTCCATATACCGCGCTTCCCGTTACATTACTTCCGCCCCATGCCCTGGCAGGAGCTGCGCAACTTGCTGTATATCGGCATTCCGGCCATGAGCGAGAACATCAGCTACTGTCTGTCGCAGGTGGTCATCACCTACTTCATCAACCAGATCAGCAACGAGGCCCTCGCCACCCGAGCCTATTGCCACAACATGATTATGTTCGTCTACCTCTTCTGCCTCAGCATCACACAGGGCGGCGACATCCTCGTAGGTCACCTCGTAGGCCAGCAGCGCCATCAGGCAGCCTTTATCTTAGGCAACTATTTCTACCGAAGGTCTATGATTATCACCCTAACCGGCTCGGCCCTCCTTGCCTTGACAGGTCGTAGCATCCTCACCGCATTTACAGACAACGAGGAGATCATCACCATGGGTATCTGGGTACTGGTCGTAGACTGGTTCCTGGAAATCGGGCGCACATCAAACATCTTTGCCGGTAGCACCCTGCGCGCCACAGGCGACACCGTCTATCCCTTTGTGGTGGGTGTCATCTTCCAATGGACCATTGCCGTTGGTCTGAGCTACGTCATCGGCATCCCGTTGGGCTACGGACTCGTGGGCATGTGGGTAGGCTTCGCCCTCGACGAGAATGTCCGTGGTGTCATCCTTGTGCGTCGCTGGCGCTCAGGGAAGTGGAGGTCGAAAGGCTTTGTGAAAGGCCATAAACCTTGAAAAAGCTCAAATACATTTGGCTGTTTGCGCTGAAATACAAGACGAAATCATTGAGGAATTCGGTGGTTTTGACGACTGGATGGATAAGTACCAGCTGCTGATAGACCTGGGTAACGAGCAGGAGCCGCTGGAGGAGAAGTGGAAGACGGAGCAGAACCTGATAGACGGCTGTCAGAGCCGCGTATGGCTGGTGGCAGACTATGAGGACGGCGTCATTAGGTTCAAGGCCGAGAGTGATGCGCTGATAGTAAAGGGTATCGTGTCGTTGTTGATTCGCGTGCTGAGCGGTCATACGCCACAGGAGATACTGGACGCTGAACTTTACTTCATTGACGAAATCGGACTGAAGGAACACCTGTCGCCTACGCGCTCTAACGGTCTGCTGGCAATGGTGAAGCAGATGAGGATGTATGCTTTGGCTTGGAAAGCCAAAGCGATGTAAGATGTCAGAAGGAAGATGTAAGACTTAGTGGCGAGTGGCCTCGTAAACATCAAGCTTCTTGAGATAGTATTCGCGGAAGTCGCTCCAACGATAATAGGGGGCTATGTCTGTCGGAATGGGCAGCGTAGCCTCTTGTTCGTTGAGCAGCACCTTGAAGACGATGTCCTTGTCTTCCGGGTTTTCACGATAGAATACAAGCTGGATGTTGGAGGCCATGGGGAACACCAGGCACGCCCACCAGCCGTTGGGTTCGAGAGCCGCGAGGTCGTTGGTCTGGAAGTCGAAACCGTTGATACCCAATAGACAAGTCAGTGGCAGCATAATCGTCTCGTGGCCAAAGCGCAATGAGGCTCCTGGGCGTTTCAGGCGCAGACAGCTGTCAGCCTCGTGAATCATTTGGCGCAACAGGTAACGCTGGCTATAGGGTTGGTCACCTCCGTTGAGGAGCGAGGGACCATACATGATGTACCACCACGCATTCTCGCACTGCCAGAAGCAGTGGATATCCTCGTAAGTAAAGAGGTCGATAAGCTGTGAACGCTCGCTCATACGGGTATTCTGCTGGATGAGACCCGACAATATCAAATAGTAGTTCAACCATTGCTCCCCGTTTCTCGATTGGAGCTTGACAACGATGTCGTCAAGGACTTTCCGTGCTGCGTCCACATCGGTGAAGAGCATCTCCATCAGACGATAGTTGCTAATGAGCGGCTCACAGAAAGCATTGAAAACCTTCTGGGTTTCAGGAGTTTCCATCCGCTTACGCAACAGGGTGTCCTGATGATTCATATACCACATGTCCTGTTTCGAGGCCCGCATGGTGACGTCCAAATCTGGGTTGAGAGCCACCAGTTGCTGGACGGCGGCACCCATCGAGAGCACACAACGGGGGACGGTGGTGCTGCGGGCGTCGATGTATGCATCGCCACTGAACACCTCAGGGAACCGCTCCACCATGCGGGAGGCAATCTGGCGGTGCTGGCGCTTGCCCAGTCCTGTGAGGTCGCCCCAGCATCCCTCAGAGTCATTGATGATATAGCGTAGTTCGCGCAGGGCGTCCTTGCCTGTTTGGGTGAGCAGTTCCAAACTGTCTGTCTTGCAAAGCATCCGATACGGAATGTCGTAGCCCTTGCGATTGCTGAGATAGCGCGAACCGTGACGGCCGTAATGGCTGATATAGAAGGGCTTCTTACCTTGTGGCGCAGGAGTCAGCGCAGGCAGTGTGCTGTCAGGATAGATGCAGTAGTTGCTGGCCGAGAAATTACGGTTCTGGCGAATCTTTTCGAAAGCCGACAACGCCTTTCCCTCTGACTTGTTTACCTGTCCCCACGCCGAAAGCGTCAGGAGCACTACCGCGAGGACGGAAATCCACCTTTGACCTCTTTTATTTCTCATACGCATCAAGTTTGTTCAGATAGTACTTGCGGAAATCGTTCCAGCGGTAGTAGGGCCCGTCGAAGCTCTTCAGCGGCAAGTGGACCTCTTTTTCGTTGAGCAGTACCTTGATCAGCACGTCTGTATCGTCAGGACTGCTGCGATAGAAGATCATCTGGAGGTTGCCCGCCATCGGAATGACCTTGTAGTTGACCCAGCCTTTGCGGTCGAGCGATTCAAGGTCGTTGGTGGCTAATTCGTAATTATCAATTTCCAACAGGCACACCAATGGCAACAGCATCGTATCGTGACCATAGCGCAACTGGGCGCCAGGCTGTTTCAGCTGGATGCAACTGTCAGCGTCGTTGATGATTTTCCGCAACAGGTTCCGCTGACTATAGGGCTGCTCGCCACCACTCGTCGGGCAGAAGCCACAATTGACATACCACCAAGCATTGCTCTTCTTCCAATGGTTATACAACTCGTCGTCGGTAAACAGGTCGTAAAGCGTCATCTGCAGGGTGAGACTGGTGCTTTGCAAGCTACTGGCAAGTTCGAAGAGATAATGGTCTAGTTTGCCTGCATCAATGTGCTGACGGACATATGCCGTATCGTTGAACAGCGACTGCATCAGTCGGCTGCTGGTGTCGTAACGCTGGTTAAAGCCATTGAGGAGTGCCTGTGTGGCCGAATCATTTCTCATAGCCTCCAAACGAGGATCAGACTGGCACAGGTAGTACATGTCGCGCTGTGTGGCGTTATGATGGATAAACACCTTGGGACACATGCGGGAAAGCTGCATCATGGCGTTCTCCATTGACAGGAATACGCGAAGCACCATCGTGCTACGGGCATCAACATCCACCCCGTCGGCAAAGACCTCAGGGAACCGATCCACCATACGTCGCATAATCTGCTGGTGTTGCAGAGCACCCAGACGCGTCAGTTCGCCATAACGGTCGCGAGCATCCTTGCGGATGATGTCCAGCCTTTGCAGCACGTCCTTGCCCAAGGGAGTCAGTTTGCCTAAACTGTCAGCCTCAGCCATCGTCTTGTAGGGAGCCTCGTAGTCGTTGACCCCAATGAGATAGCGTGAACCGTGACGTCCGTAGTGACTGATATAGAAAGGCTGCTTACCCTCAGGAGCAGGCGTCAGTTTCAGCTGCGTAGCTCCTGGATAAGCCAGATAGTTGCCGGCTGAGCAACGAATGTTGTCGCGAATTTCTTCGCGAATATTCTGTGCCGCAAGGCCTGTAACAATCACCGTCAAGACCAAGCTCAGCAAGATTTTTCTCATAAGTTCTTTCAATTTGTGTGCAAAATTAAAAAATAATTCGTATATTTGCAAAATAAAAACCAAAAAAAGTCAGAATATGGCAACAAAACAACCTTGGCAAGACGACTATTGGCTGTTGCTGATGCAACAATACCTGCGCAAACCGACGGGTATGAAGCCAATCTATGACCGTGAAATGGTGAAACTCAGTCTGGAACTGCACATCCATCCGGAAGTACTTCACGACAAGTTAGGCGACATAGGTCGCCTGCGTACTCCTCGCATAGAACGCATCTGGAAAGAATATGGTGAGAATCCACGACGCCTGAGCCGTGCTGTCCAACTGTTGCGCCAGATGATAGGATTCAATTCTGGAGGCGATTTCTTTGAGGGTGTCGACGTGCAGGAGACTTTCGAGCGCGACTTCCGTCCCCTCAGTGAGGACGAACGTGTGACGCCCATCATGCTCGTGGTGATACTCGACCTCTATTTCCGTCTGACACCTGTCACGATGGTTGCTGAGACCCCTGAAGTGCAGGAATTGGCCCGTTTGCTACGTATCCCTATTAAATTGGTGGTAGAAATCTTGGACGTGTTCCAGCATTGTGACCCTTATCTGCGTCGTCGCGATGTGACTCTAAGCCCACTGATGATGCCCTGTCAGCAGATTTGGCAACGCTATGGCAACATCGACACGCGTCAGTTGGCTGACTATGCCGAGCAGCTGAAGGTGTATTTTAAGAATTGATAATTGAGAATTGACAATTGAGAATTGATAATTATAAAACCAATAACAATATGAAAAAATTAATGATTACAGGAGCTCTGCTCCTTTTAATGGCATCAACAATGAGTGCACAAACAAAACTACGTGCCGACAATATCGACGAGGTGTTGAAGGCGATGACGATTGAAGAAAAGGCCAAACTGATGGTTGGCGGTGCTAACAATTTCTTTGGGGCGGGAGCCGTCGTGGGCGGTGAAGCTGATCTGGTGGCTGGTGCTGCTGGTACGACACCCCGTATTGAGCGTCTGGGGATTCCTGCAACGGTACTTACCGACGGTCCTGCCGGAGTGCGTATCGACCCCACCCGCGAGGGTACGACACAGACGTATTATGCTACAGCCTTCCCCATTGGTTCGTGTCTGGCTTCGACGTGGAATACGGAACTGGTCAGCAAGGTTGGTGAGGCTATCGGCAATGAAACCAAGGAATATCGTTGTGACGTGATTCTGGGTCCTGGCATGAACCTGCACCGCAATCCGCTGTGTGGTCGTAACTTCGAGTACTACAGCGAGGATCCGTTGGTAACGGGAAAGATTGCTGCCGCCTATATCAAGGGCGTGCAGAGTCAGGGTGCTGGTGTGAGTGCCAAGCACTTTGCCGTAAATTCACAGGAAACAGATCGTACAGCTGTCGATGAGCGAGTCAGCCAGCGTGCAGCCCGCGAGCTCTATCTGCGTGGCTTCGAGATTGCTGTTCGCGAGAGTAACCCTTGGACGATTATGGCCAGTTATAATAAGGTGAATGGCGAGTTCTCGATGGGTAATCATGACCTGCTGACGAAAATCCTGCGCGAGGATTGGGGCTATAAGGGTATCGTGATGACCGACTGGATTGGTATCCGCAATGGACTGCCCACCATCAACGAAGTACATGCTGGCAACGACCTGATGGAACCAGGTCAGCCAGCTCAGGTTCAGGAGATCATCGAGGGTGTGAAGAGTGGCAAACTCAGCATGGAGGACGTTGACCGCAATGTGCGTCGTATGTTGGAGTATATCGTTAAGACACCCAGCTTCAACAATTATCCCTATACCAACAAGCCAGACTTCGAAGCTCATGCTGCCATCACCCGTCAGAGTGCTGCCGAGGGTATTGTGCTGCTGAAGAATAATGGTGCCTTGCCTTGGAAAGATGGTAAGATAAAGACGGTTGCCCTCTTTGGCGAAAACTCTTACGACTTCCTCAGCGGTGGTACCGGCTCTGGTTGCGTTCACCCGCCATACGTCGTGGACATGCTGACTGGTTTGAAGAATGCCGGAATCAACTCGTCTGCTACACTTACCGATATCTATCGTAAGTATATTGACTATGCAAAAGTAAAATTCCAGGCAGAGCGCCATCCTGCCAAGTGGTTCCAGACCGAGATGATGGGTCAGCAGAAGTATCCTGAGATTGGTATTTCTCCTATTGCTATCGACAAGGAGGTTGCTGGTGCGGACGCTGCTATTATCACCATCGGACGTCAGGCTGGTGAGGGTATCGACCGCGATATCGCTACAGAGTTCAACCTCGTTCCTGAAGAGCAGGCTCTCATCAAGGACGTCTGCAATGCCTTCCACCAGGCAGGCAAGCCCGTAGTGGTTATCATCAACTCAGGTTCTGTCATTGAGACAGCCTCGTGGAGCGGCTATCCTGATGCGATTCTCTGTGCTTGGCAGCCAGGTATGGAAGGTGGTAATTCTGTTGCCGACCTGCTCACAGGTAAGGTGAATCCTTCTGGTAAACTCACCATGACTTGGCCTCTTGCTGCTACGGACCATCCTTCTACAAAGAGTTATCCTGGCACGATGGACTTCTATACCTACGAGGTGACAAGAGGTTACACTGGTCAAGTTGCAGGCTACGACTATACCAATCACGACGAGGTCCCTTCGGATTTGGTCTGAGCTATACGACCTTTGAATTCTCGAAACCTGTGGTTAAGGCCAAGGGTAAGGACGCTGTTGAGGTAAGCATCACCGTTAAGAACACTGGCGCTATCAGTGGTAAGGAGGTGGCTCAAGTCTATGTACAAGCTCCTAAGGGCAAACTTGAAAAGCCCGCTCAGGAACTGAAGGCCTTTGCTAAGACCCGTGATTTGCAACCTGGCGAGAGTCAGACACTGACCATGACCATTCCCGTTCGCGACCTTGCCAGCTTCGACGAGGCAGGCAGCCAGTGGCTCACAGAGGCTGGTAACTATACTTTCCGTATTGGCAACTCCAGTCGTAATCTGCCCCTCTCGGCATCACTCACTTTGAAGGAATATACGGAAATAGTTAACAATGCGCTGGCTCCCAAACAGAAGCTTAATTTATTGAAACACTAACAAAATCCGAGGAAGTTCGTCTATATATAAATTAAGGTATAGCAATGATAAAAAGAACTTTCCTTTTGACGTTAGTGGGCTTGGTGGCTATAGGCGTGCAGGCTCAGAAGCTGGTGGAAACCCAGCGACAGTATCTAAGTGGTCATGGTTGCGACGATATGGTGCAATGGGACTTCCTATGTTCGGATGGTCGTAACAGTGGTAAGTGGACGAAGATTGGCGTTCCTTCGTGTTGGGAACTGCAGGGCTTTGGCACTTATCAGTATGGCATGCGCTTCTATGGCAAGGCTACGCCAGAGGGTATTGCAGACGAGAAAGGAAAGTATAAGACAGAGTTTATGTTGCCTCAGGAGTGGGCTGGTCGCCAGATTCAGCTCGTCTTCGAGGCAGCATTTACTGAAATCCATGTTGAGATAAATGGTCGTAAGGCAGGCAATGGTACCTATCAGGGTGGCTTTACACGTCATACGATAGATGTTTCTGACCGTGTGTTCTTCGGTTCGAAGAAGAACCGTTTGGAGGTAGAGGTACTGAAGGAGAGCACTAATCCTCAGGTGAACCTCGCTGAGCGTAGGGCTGACTACTGGAACTTCGGCGGCATCTGGCGTCCTGTCTTCATCATCAGCAAACCATCGCAGAATATTCAGCGTATAGCGATAGATGCCAAGGCAGATGGTTTCTTTACGGCTGATGTGTTCCTGAATCGGGCCTTGCCGCAAGGTTCTGTGTGCGTCGATATCATCGACGCCAAGGGGAAGAAGGTCGCTACCAGCTCGACTATCACGACTGCCAGCGACCAGGCTAAGGTTGACTTCAGCGTCAAGAGCCCCAAGCTTTGGAATGCTGAAGAGCCTAACCTCTATACGGCAGTCTTTACGTTAAAAGACGCTGAAGACAAAACGCTACATATAGAACGCCAGAAGTTTGGTTTCCGCACCATTGAATATCGCCATACCTACAAAGGCGATAAGGAAGATGGTGTGTTTATCAATGGGCAAAAGGTCATCTTCAAAGGCGTCAATCGTCACTCCTTCCGTCCTGAGAGTGGGCGTACACTGTCGAAGCAGAAGAATATCGAGGATGTGCTACTGATAAAGAGCATGAATATGAATGCTGTGCGTTTGAGCCACTACCCTGCCGACCCTGAGTTCTTGGATGCATGCGACTCACTGGGTCTCTATGTGGAATGTGAACAGCCTGGTTGGCATTGGGCGCACGAAACAATAGTGGGTTCGCAGATTGTAGAGGAGATGGTGACGCGAGACGTCAATCACCCCAGCATCATCTTCTGGAGCAATGGTAACGAAGGTGGCTTTAACTACGAACTGGAGCCTGTCTTCGCGCAGTTCGACCCTCAGCAACGTGTGGTACTTTATCCTTGGGCCAATCGCAATGGTTTCGAAACCAAGCATTATCGCTCGTGGGGCGAGACGGCAGACTATATGCGCCAGAAGGAGATATTCATGCCTACCGAGTTCCTGCACGGACTGTATGACGGCGGACACGGCGCAGGACTGAAAGACTACTGGCGAATGATGATGGAGAACCCTCGCTGTGCAGGCGGCTTCCTGTGGGACCTGATGGATCAGGCTGTGGTTCGTACGGACCAAAATGGCATCCTTGACCCCGTGGGTAACTTCGGCTCTGATGGTATCGTTGGTCCTCACATGGAGAAGGAAGGTTCATTCTATACCATCCGCGAGGTGTGGAGTCCTGTGCAGGTCTTGTATTTTGACAGCAGCGCATTCACCATTCAGAACTGCTACAACTTCATCAACCTGAAGGACTGCAAGTTCAGCTACAGACTGCTCAAGATGCCTACTTATGGAGAGAAAGACGTTAAGGTCATCAAGGAAGTGAAACTTCCGTCGCCTAATGCTGCACCAGGTGAGAAAGCCCAACTGAAAATCGAAAGGACAGATGCTGACGTGATAGAGCTGAAAGCTATCGACCCCAATGGAAAGGAGATATTCACGTGGAGCAACAAGCACTGGACAAAGGCAGGCAACTTCAACAGACCCACACTGCGTAAGAATACGCAACAGTACTCGTACACAGAGGACGGCGAGCAGCTGCTGGTGAAGAACGGCCCGCGTCAATACACCTTCAGCAAGAAGACGGGAAGGTTGATGGGAGTCTCCGTAGGTGATAAAAAGCTTTCGTTCAGCAATGGTCCTCGCTTTGTAGCCGCTAAGCGTGCTGACCGTTCACAGGATGGCTTTTACAACCACGACGACAAGGAGGCCTTCCAGAAGAAGACACAATATACGGAGTATCCAGACCAAGGCGCTTTCGATGGGTTCACCTTTAGTGACAGTACGCTGGTGGCCAACTACCTACATGGTTCTATCAATACGGTTACTTGGCGTTTCCTCGCTGATTCGACTATCCTGAGACGATGGTGAAAAGCAAGCAATGGGTAGGCAAAGGTCCCTATCGCGTTTGGCAGAACCGTCAGGAAGGTCCACAGTATGGTCTGTGGCAGAACGACTACAACGACCCCATTCCTGGTGAGTCATGGGACTATCCTGAGTTCAAAGGCTATTTCTCGAATGTCTCCTGGATGAAGCTAAATACCAGCGAAGGCGCTATTGGCATCGAACTGATGACAAGAAAGATTGGTGTCTATACGCCTCGTGATGGGCGCGACCATATTCTGTACACTCTGCCAGAAACAGGCATTTCTATCCTTAGGGCCATCCCTGCCGTTCGCAACAAGGTGAACACTACAGACCTGAATGGTCCCAGCGCACAGCCCTACTGGAGCAAGGGGAAAGGAAGCATCAGCGCCATCCTGCACTTCGAATGATTTCTAATCAACGAATCGAACGAATTACACGGATGCTATGAAACGACTGACCACACTCGCTCTTGTCCTATGCCTCGCGATTTTGTCGCGAGCTAACGATACAACTCGCCCTTGGACCTTCTGGTATTGGATGTATGGTGCCGTATCAGAAGCGGGCATCAAGGCCGACCTGCAGGCGATGAAGGACGTGGGACTGGGTGGCTGTTACCTCATGCCTATTCGTGGGTCACAAGAACGTCCTGAATATCAAGGAACAGCTGATGCCCTGAGTGACAACTTCTGGCGAATGGTGGACTATTCGTTCGCACAAGCTGATTCCCTTGGATTGGAAATGGGCATTCACATTTGCGACGGTTTTGCACTCGCTGGCGGTCCTTGGATTTCGCCTGAGGAGTCGATGCAGAAGATTGTCTTCTGCGATACCGTCGTTACTGGAGGTAAGCACCATTTCCTAATGCAAAAGCCTCAACATTATGACAATTATTACGAGGACATTGCGGCTTATGCCATTCCTGTCACTGTTCCCTTGGGCTCTCCCAAGGGCTCTCTATCCTATTCCCCTGAGATAACGATAAACGCCAAAGGGGTGTTATGTGCTGACGAACCTTGTTGGATTCAGTACGAATTCGACAAACCTACGTTGGTGCGCAACGTTGAGATAGAACCCTCAGGCACCAATATCCAATGTCAGCGACTGACTATAAAGGTGTCGTACGATGGGGTTATCTTCCAGACTGTCAAGCAGTTGACGCCTCCGCGTCAGGGTTGGCAGAATACAGACTTCAATACAACCTTCTCCATTCCCCCTTGTAAGGTGAAGTATGTGCGTCTGGAGTGGACGCCAGAAGGAACAGAACCAGGTGCCGAGGATTTGGATGCCGCCAAGTGGAAACCCGTTTTACGACTGAAGAACATCAAGTTTGGCAGTTGGCCACTCATCGACAACTGGGAGGGCAAGGCTGGCTACGTTTGGCGTATAGCACCAGAGACACCAGATATTGACCTGCCTTACGAAGATTTCCTGCACCCCAGAGATATCAAACCATTCAAGATGCAAGGCGACTACGCTGACGTAGAGTTGCCTGAAGGCACGTGGCGCATCCTGCGAATGGGCCATACCTCAACGGGACATACAAATGCTACAGCTGGTGGGGCGAAAGGCTTGGAGTGCGACAAGTTCTCACGTAAGGCTGTCGGCAAACAGGTGGACCGTTGGTTTGGGCTCTTTATGAATCGCCCCAACCACAAGGTTGTTAAATACTTGCACGTCGATTCGTGGGAGTGTGGCTCGCAAAACTGGAGCCGAAATTTTGCTCAGGAGTTTGAGCGCAGGCGAGGCTATGATATCATTCCCCTCCTGCCTATCTATGCTGGTGTCCCTATGATGGGGGCAGAGGAGACACTAAGAGACATTCGCAAAACCATCAATGAACTGGTGAACGAGGTGTTCTTCGTCACCGTTGCCCAAAAGGCCAAGGAATATGGTGTGCAGTTGTCGTCTGAGAGCGTAGCACCCACAATGGTTTCCGATGGAATGGAGCATTTTAAGTATGTTGACGTGCCTATGGGCGAGTTTTGGTTGAACTCACCCACCCATGATAAACCTACCGATATGCTCGACGCCATCAGTGGCGCTCACGTCTATGGGAAGAACATCGTGCAAGCAGAGGGATTCACGGAGGTGCGTGGTGTGTGGGACGAAACACCAGCAAGTATCAAGGCACTCCTGGATAGGAACTTCGCTTTGGGCATGAACCGCCTCTTCTTCCACGTGAACACCCATAACCCTTGGCTCGACCGCAAACCAGGTATGACTCTCGATGGAATCGGTCTTTTCTTCCAGCGCGACCAGACCTGGTTCCCTGAGGCAAAGCCTTTCGTGGATTATATCACCCGTTGTCAGACGCTCTTACAAAAAGGCGAGCCTGTTATAGACATTGCCGTATATACTGGAGAAGAAATGCCCAGTCGTGCCTTTACCCCAGACCGCCTTGTACCTATGTTGCCTGGTTTGTTTGGTGCAGAGCGCGTGGCGAGCGAGAACAAACGTTTGGCCAATATCGGCCAAACGATGGAAGAATCGCCCGTTGGCGTGCGACATTCCGCTGGAATCGTCGATTTAAAGGACTGGATCAATCCACTTCATGGCTATCAGTACGACTCCATGAACAAGGACGCCCTACTCAATCAACCCTTTAATTATAAGGTGTTGGTCGTCCCACAGTGGGTTCAGCTTTCTCCAGAAACTAAGAAACGCATAGCCCAACTGCGCAGACAAGGCGTTCAGATTGTTGACAAGCCATACAAGGAGAGCACTTTTGAAAAAATTGTACCTGACGTCGTCCTACCTGAAGGCATTGCCTATACCCATCGTACAGGAGAAAATGAAGACATTTATTTCCTTTCGAACCAAACGGACCAAAAGCAGACTTTCTCGCCCACTTTCCGTGAAAGCAAAGGAAAAGCGGTGGTTTACAATCCCCTAATGGATGAATCGTACGACTATCAAGGCACTATCACGTTGCCTCCTTACGGCTCGCTGTTTGTGAGCTACCAGCAGAGCGAATATTCCCACGCTGGGAATAAATCATTCCCACGCTGGGAACAAAACATTCCCACGCTGGGAATAAATAGCGAGCCCTGGACTGTCTCCTTCCGAGAGGCAGGCTTGACCATCAAGGCCCAGACGCTCTTCGACTGGAGTCAGCATGCAGACGACAGAATACGCTATTTCAGTGGACATGCACGTTACACAACCACGTGGAAACTGAAGAAGAACGAGGTTCCTCAGGGTCGTGCCTGGCTGTCGTTCCCCAATGTGAAGGACATTGCCCACGTATGGATCAATGGCAAGGATTGTGGCATTGCATGGACGGCTCCCTATGAGGTAGAGATTACTGGAGCCTTACAAAAAGGCAAGAACACCATAGAAATCGAGGTAGTGAACACTTGGCACAACGCCCTGCGTGGCCTCGACGCCGGCAAGGCACCCTACGACGGCATCTGGACGAACGCCAAGTATCGCACGAAGGGTGACGACCTGCTGCCTGCAGGACTATTAGCAGAACCAATGATTTTAAAAGAACAATAATATGAGAAAGCTATTGTGCGCCATATGTGCGCTGATTGGAATAACGGCAAGTGGCAAGGTGATGCTACCAGCATTCTTTGCCGATAATATGGTATTGCAGCAAAAGACAGAAGTAAACCTCTGGGGCTGGGCAGAGCCTGATACACGGGTTAGCATTGCCACCTCATGGGACAAGAAATGCCACAACGTAATGGCCAACAAAGACGGAAACTTTAGTTTAAAGGTAAAGACCCCTGAGGCTGGAGGCCCTTACTTTATCGGCTTCAAGGACAAAGACTACGTTCAAATTAGCAACGTGATGATTGGCGAAGTGTGGATATGTGCTGGACAGTCGAACATGGAGATGCAGATGAAGGGCTTTAAACAACAGCCCGTCGAGGGAACGACAGAGGAATTGTTGCATTGCAAAGATGCTAACCTGCGATTGTTTACCGTCAAGCGCCACGTGTCGCTGACGCCTGAGCAGGACGTCACAGGACAATGGAACGAGGCCAACAGCGCCAGCGTGCGCGACTTCTCTGCCACAGCCTATTATTTCGGCAAGGCTCTACGTCAGATGCTTGATGTGCCTGTGGGACTAATCTGTACGTCCTGGGGCGGTTCTGCTTGCGAGGCCTGGATGGCCCCTGACTGGTTAAAGGCATTCCCCAAAGTACAACAGATTATCACGGAGGAGGACGTCAAGAAGTTGCAGCAACGTTGTCCTACGGCTCTTTACAACGGACAACTCAAGCCACTCATTGGCTACTCTATGCGTGGAGCCATCTGGTATCAGGGTGAGGATAATGTCCCTCGCTATAATTACTATGCTCCACTATTGAAGGCAATGGTCGAAGGTTGGCGCAAGGATTGGAAACAAGGCGATTTCCCATTCTATTATTGTCAGATAGCACCCTACGACTACTCGCTCATCGAGTGGAAAGACAGTCAGTATCTGCGTGAACAGCAATTGAAGGCAGAATCGATAATTTCGAATGCCCGTATGGCTGTGCTGATGGATGCAGGTCTCGAATACGGCATTCACCCCAGAAAGAAGCGTCAGGCAGGAGAGCGTTTGGCCATCCTCGCTCTTTCAAATACTTACGACATAAAAGGCCTGCCAGAGTTCGCCACCTACAAAGAGGTAGAGTTTAAGAACGATACAGCGGTAGTAGCTTTTGACAGAAGCAAGGAGTGGGTTTACTTCGAACATGGTACTACCTCCAAGAATTTTGAAGTAGCTGGTACTGACAAGGTGTTCCATCCTGCCACAAAGGTGTGGGTTTCTCGCAATCGCGTCTATGTGGTGTGCGACAAAGTGAAAAAGCCCATTGCCGTGCGTTATGCTTTCAAGGATTGGGTAGAAGGCGACCTGATGCACGACGGGCTGCCTGTATCTTCATTCAGAACTGATAATTGGTAATGACTATGCGAAAACTCATCTGTATAATCTGTGTCTTCTGTGGTATAAATGCTATAGCGCAAACCTCAGTAGCAGGCCTCTTCCCTTTGGAGAATTGCGGTCGCTTGGTTTGGAATTTCAATGCTGGCTGGCGATTCCATCTTGGCGACGTCAAAGGTGCAGAAATGGTCGATTTCAACGACAAATCATGGGAGGTGATCTCGACGCCCCATACCGTTCAATTGATGCCTGCTGAGGCCAGTGGATGTCGCAATTATCAAGGCATTGCTTGGTATCGTAAGCACTTCCGTCTGCCCAAGGAGTGCGCAGGTCGTGACGTCACCCTCCACTTCGAAGCCATCATGGGGAAGCAGACTATCTACGTCAACGGGCAAAAAGTCAAGGAACACGAAGGCGGTTATCTCCCCATTACCATTCCTCTCTCTGGTAGTGTGGGCGACGATTTGGTCGTCGCCATCTGCGCTGACAATAGCGATGACAAGACCTACCCCCCTGGTAAGAAGCAGGCACAGCTCGACTTCGCCTATCATGGAGGCATCTATCGCGACGTATGGCTCATAGCGAAAAACAAGGTCGCTATCACAGATGCCCTCGAGGAAAACAAGGTGGCTGGTGGTGGCATCTTCGTCCATTATGCCAACATCAGCGACAAGAGCGCTGAAGTCTTCGTCAATACCGAAGTGCGCAATAACGACACCAAGCCCCATTCCATCACTATTGAGAACGCCCTTTCAGCCACCGTTCCCGCTGGTTCTCCAGCGGGCCAGAAAACAAAACTGAGCCTGAAGCCCGGCGAGGCGCGCACCATCACCCAGCGTTTCCTCGTCAAAAGCCCCAAACTCTGGTCGCCAGAGACACCTTATTTATATAATGTAGCCACTCGCATTAAGGAGGGTAAGCAATCACTCGATGGCGGTATTACTCGTATTGGCATCCGTAGCTTCGAATTTGTCCGTACGGATGATGCCCAAGGACGTCAGCCTGGCTTCTATCTCAATGGCAAAAAATATCATCAGTTAGTTGGCGCCAATCGTCATCAGGACTTCGCTTATGTAGGCAATGCGTTGCCCAACTCCCAGCAATGGCGAGATGCCAAGCGCTTGCGTGATGCAGGCTTTACCATTATCCGTACGGCCCACTATCCACAAGACCCCTCGTTTATGGATGCCTGCGATGAAATGGGACTTTTTATCATCGTAGCGACGCCTGGTTGGCAATATTGGAATAAAGAAAAAGGCTGGGACGAGAAGGTTCACGAGAATACACGCAATATCATTCGTCGCGACAGGAATCATCCTTGTGTCTTGATGTGGGAACCCATCCTCAACGAAACACGCTACCCTGAGGACTTTGCCCTGAAGGCCTTACAGATCACAAAGGACGAATACCCTTATCCTTATCGCCCAGTAGCAGCTGCTGACGTACACTCCGCTGGTGTTGCAGAACACTACGACGTCGTATATGGCTGGCCTGGAGATGACTTCAAGGCTGATAAGCCCAAGCAATGTATCTTCACACGAGAGTTTGGCGAGTTAGTAGACGATTGGTATGCACATAACAACCTCAATCGTGCCTCCCGTTCATGGGGTGAGCGACCTATGCTCACGCAGGCCCTGAGCCTCTATCGTTCTACGCAGGAACTTTTCAATACCACAGGTCAGTTTATCGGAGGCTGTCAATGGCACCCCTTCGACCACCAGCGCGGCTACCATCCTGACCCCTATTGGGGCGGTATCTATGATGCTTTCCGCCAGAAAAAGACCGCGTTTGATATGTTTGAGGCTGTCCTTTCAAGGCTTGTTGCGACTGAGTCGCAACAACCAATAAAGCCCATTGTCACCATTGCCCACGAAATGACGCAGTTCTCTGAGAAGGACGTCACTGCCTTCTCCAATTGCGACTCCGTACGTTTAACCGTGTACGATGGTGAACATTGCTGGACGCAACCTGTGGATAAAGGTCTGGTAACTTTCAAAGACGCTTGGGATTTCTTCGAGGCTCGTAACTGGAGTTACACACAAAAGAACTGGCAGAACGTCAAGATGGTTGCTGAGGGTATCATTAATGGCAAAGTCGTTTGCAAAACTGAGAAGATGCCTTCACGCAGAAGTACAAAACTGCGCCTTTATGTCGATGAAATGGGCAAAAAACTCGTGGCTGACGGTTCTGATTTCGTCGTCGTCGTTTGTGAAGTAACTGATGACTTAGGGCATGTTCGTCGCATGGCAAAAGAAAACATCCGCTTTACCGTTGAGGGCGAAGGTGAAATCATTGGCGACGCCAATATCAATGCCAATCCACGTGCTGTCGAATGGGGATCTGCTCCTGTACTGATACGAAGCACAAAACAAGCTGGCAAGATTAAGATTAAGGCTGAGGTGCAATTCCCTGGTATTCATGCACCCACACCAACCGAACTGGAGATAGAGAGCATTCCTTACGATATGCCCATGTGCTATCAGGAATCTAGTGTTTCTAGAACATCCAGAGATTCTAGACAATTTAGAGCATCAAGTCCCTCTACCCTCTCTGACGCAGAGAAAAACAAGCTTTTGCAAGAGGTAGAAGCCCAGCAAGCTGACTTTGGAATACAAAAATAGGGCTCAATATTTGGTTATTCGCTCGATTTGCACTATCTTTTCGCTTTGCGAGAAGATACTCTCGCTCGAAAGAACAAAAGAAAAACAAGTTTTCCTTTGGTTCTTTGCTCGCTTATTCGTATCTTTGCAGGCAAAAATAAAAAAGCAAGATGAAGAAATATGTAATAGCCGCCCTTGTAGCCTTGGCAATGGCCTCGTGCGGAGAGAAGAAATTCCATGTAGAAGGTAACATTACCAACGCCAAAGACTCAGTGCTTTACTTCGAAAATATTGCGTTGACAGGTATCGACGTTTTGGATTCTGTGAAGCTGGGTGACGATGGTGCCTTTAGTTTCAGTGGTGCCCAGACAGAAGCCCCAGAATTTTATCGTCTGCGCATTAGCGACCAGATTATCTCGCTCTCGATAGACTCTACCGAGACAGTTACCGTCAAAGCTGAGTATCCGCAGATGGCTTCGAAATATGAAGTCAGCGGTTCTGAGAACTGTCAGAAGATTCAGGAACTGGCCTTGTTACAGATGGACCTGCAACAACGTGCCATCAACGTTAGTCGCAACGACACATTAAGTATTGATCAGGTGAACGACAGCATTCTTGCTATGGTGAATGCCTATAAGCAGGATGTGAAGACGCGCTATATCTTCGCTCATCCTGACAAAGCTTATGCTTATTTTGCTCTGTTCCAAACATTAGGTAATATGTTGCTCTTCAATCCGCGTACCAATCGTGACGATATCAAGGCCTTTGCTGCTGTCGCCACCAGTTGGGACCACCAATGGCCAACAGCTGAGCGTGGTGCCAACCTCCACAATATTGCCATTGAGGGTATGAAGAACATTCGTATTGCCGATGCTGAAAACAGCCAAACTATCGATCCTTCGAAGGTGCAGGAAGCTGGTCTCATCGATATTGCCCTGCGCGACAATAAGGGTCAGATGCGCCACTTAACTGATTTGAAGGGTAAGGTGGTACTGCTTGACTTCCATATATTTAGTATGGACGAGTCACCTGCTCGTATTCTATTATTGCGCGAACTCTATAACAAGTATAATGCACAAGGGCTGGAAATCTATCAGGTGAGCCTTGATGGAGACGAACACTTCTGGAAGCAGCAGACTGCAGCTTTACCTTGGATTAGCGTGCGTGACGAGAACGGTATCAATTCATCGATACTGCCCCTTTATAACATTCAAAACGTACCAGAATTTTTCCTGATAGATCGCGGCAACAATATCGTAGGTCGTACGCAGACTATCAAGGACGTAGAAAAAGAAATCCAGAAATTGCTGTAAGAGCACATGAATGTCCAGATAGAACCCACATGGAAAGAATACCTGCAAGGAGAGTTTGAGAAGCCTTATTTCGAACAGCTCACCCAATCGGTGCGACAGGAGTATACTGCTGGTACCTGCTATCCTCCTGGGCGTTTCATCTTCAATGCCTTTAATCTGTGTCCTTTCAATCAGGTAAAGGTGGTTATCATCGGACAAGACCCCTATCACGAACCAGGACAGGCTCATGGGTTGAGTTTCTCCGTGCAGGATGGAGTACAGTTTCCACCCTCTTTGCAAAATATCTTCAAGGAGATAGAACAAGACCTTGGTACACCTATTCCCACGTCTGGTAATCTGACACGTTGGGCCGAACAGGGTGTACTACTGCTCAATGCTACACTAACCGTTCGTGCACATGTGGCAAACAGCCACTCTATGCTGGGTTGGCAAAAGTTTACCGATGCAGCCATTCAGGCTTTGGCCCAACATCGCCAGCATCTGGTCTATATGCTCTGGGGCGGCTATGCCCGTTCGAAGGCATACATGATTGACCGCCAGCAGAACCTCGTGCTCGAATCTGTCCATCCCTCTCCGCTCAGTGCCAATCGCGGTGGTTGGTTCGGACAGCATCAATTCTCACGCTGCAACACCTATCTACAGCAGAACGGCATAACTCCTATCAATTGGTAATCATAATTTCTCATTACTAATTACTCATTTGGAATGAACATCCCACCCATTCTTGAAATAGGAGGCGTCTTAATCTCATCAGAGATACTGACTGAATACTTCTGCTGCGATTATGAGAAGTGCAAAGGCATCTGCTGTGTGGAAGGCAGTGATGGCGCACCAGTGACAATGGATGAGATTGCCAGTATTGAGGAAGCTCTCGACACAGTATGGCCAATGCTCTCTGCATCAGCACAGAGCGTCATAGACCAACAAGGCGTAGCCTATGCCGATCGTGATGGAGATATGGTGACAAGTATTGTAAGGGGAAGAGACTGTGTCTTTACCTGTTATGATGGCGACAACTGCCTGTGTGCATTGGAAAAGGCATATCGCGAAGGTAAGAACGATTTCTGTAAACCCATCAGTTGTTCACTCTATCCTATCCGCGAAAAAATATTCGGTGACGGACTTGTTGGACTGAACTACCACAAATGGGTGGTCTGTAAGGATGCTGTCATCAAAGGCCAGACAGAACACATCCGCGTTTACCAATTTCTGCGTGAACCGCTTATCCGTCGTTTTGGCGAGGCGTGGTACGCAGAATTGTGCGAGGTGGCCGACCAACTATTAGATTAGGGAACAAAGACTCTTTCAAGAGTTCCTTGATAAGTTTGAATAGTCAGGCAGATAGTGTCTGGCCGTTGTTCGTCAGGAAGGAGGATACTTATGTAACGGCGATTGGTGTAATATTCAGGAATATCGTTCTGACTATGCAAGAAACGATAGAAAGCGGTACGCTTACCATCAGGATGGAGCAATACCGTGTCCTGGGCCAATCCAATGGTATGTGGCAATTCTTCATCGTCAACACGTCCAGTCTTCATGAGCACCCCAAGGTTGAGATACTTGCCGCTCTTAGCCATCCACGCACTCTCTAAATCAATGGGATCTTGTTTTATCTCTTTGAAGTGCCAGTGTTCAACAGGAAATAACGTGGGGATTACTCCAATACCTAAAGGTTCAGCCTGCGAAGCGTCCACCTTATTATAATATATAAGGGTACGATAAGTCGTATCTGCCGTCTCTATCCACTTTGCTGTATATGGAGTTTTAAAGGTGAATGAACTACCATCGTCAGTAACAAACGTTGTAGCCTGTTTCTGGTTGTTGACGGTAAGTTCGCACAAATCGGCCTGCATAAGAGAGTATTTACCTTCACCCTTCTCATAGCTGTCCGTTTCACAGGAAACAAAGAAGGGCAAGCATAGTAGGATTGTATATACAACAAGTCTTCTCATAGCTTCATTTTTCACTTGTCACTTTTAGATAGTTTCGCAAAGGATTAGCATACATCGTCAGCATACGTTCACGGAGGAAAGCCTCATCTTTGTTGGGTAACTGGATTTTTGCCAGCTGCCCAGACAAATATTTCTCGAAGCGCTGCTGGTCGCTTTTGGTATAGTGGTCGACGTGGGCGTTGGTACCTTCCAACTCGTCGAGGGCAATGTAGTTACATGGGTATAGTGTGTATCCGCGATATATCTCATTATCCATGCGCTCAGCCAGTGTCTTAAACCATTCGGTCTTGGGAAGGTCAGACAGTTCATCAATCCACGTATTGATTGGTGTAGCACAGGTATAACGCACGCGACCCTTATAACCAAAGATGCCCGTCTTCATATTGTCGAGGTCGTCCTGGCGCGATTTCTTGAAGTTGGGGTTGTCGCGTTTCTGCTGGAACTCCTGCGCCTTCAGGTAATCACAAGGATCGAACTCATAACTGATAGTCAGGGGTACAATATTGAGGTCGCGGAGGTTGTCAGCAGGTAAACCTGTGGTCGCACTACTGCCCATTGCCAGCATTTTGAGGACGGCATCTTGGGTATGGTCGCTGGAGTCCTTGGCACGTCCCTCGCGCTGGGCTATCCAGATGTTTTCCTTCTTCTCAGTGACAGCGTGGTGGATGTAACGGCTCATCAATTGCGAGGCAGCCAGCGTCTCGCGCAAAGACAGACCGCGACGAACGGTGAAGGCCTTGTTCATACGCACCAAACGCTTAATCCAAGGATAGATGAGCAGGTTGTCGCCAATGCCAATCTCAACGGTTGTGGGATAGCCAGCGTCAACTAACATCACGTCAAGTAAGGCCGAGTCGAGCACGATATCACGATGATTCGAGACGAAGGTATAGCGTAACGATTTATCTCTTGGCAGCAGTTTTTCATTGAACGTACAGCCATCAGTATGCTTACGGATAATCCACTTAACGACGGGCTTCATGAAACGCTGTTGGAAGTCGAGCGGTGTCTTTACGCCGATAAATGCCAGTTTCAACAGCCCATTGCGCACACTTTTGGGCAACCAAGGGACAAAGCCTTTCAGCACCAGCGAGAACTGCCGATCGTTAATCAGCTCGTCAAACGCCTGTTGCATCTCGCCTGCTTCGTAGGGTCTTATCTCGTCAAACTCGTTACTCATAGCGGTAGCCAATTATTCACTTTTCACCTCTTAGAACTGATTCTCCACGATATCCGTCAGCACCTCTGTCATGGTCATACCTGCAGCCTTTACCTGCTGGGGGATGAAGCTGGTAGGCGTCATACCTGGAGTAGTATTCACTTCGAGCATCGTAATCTTACCGTCCTTCGAAATGATGTAGTCGATACGGATGATACCGTTGCAGTGCAGGATATCGTAGATGTGGCTGGTAATCTCACGAGCCCTGCGAGCCCAATCCTCACTGATACGCGCTGGAGTAATCTC
>CADCDY010000065.1 GCA_902800245.1 uncultured Prevotellaceae bacterium | reverse complement strand
GAATCAAGTCGAAAACGAAGGCTGTCCTGTGCCATTGCGACAGCAGAAAGCCCAAATATCACGAGTGAAAACAAATATTTTTTCATAATTGCGTGCAAAGGTACGATTTTTTTCGTATCTTTGCAACGTTAATTCGTAAAAATATGGTTTACAAGTACGATTTCCTCGTTATCGGTGCCGGTGTAGCAGGTATGAGTTACGCCCTGAAAGTGGCCCGTGAGAAGAAGGGCACAGTGTGTATCATCTGTAAGGCCGGGCTGGACGAAGCCAACACGTCGTTTGCCCAAGGCGGTGTGGCCAGCGTGACTAATCTGGAGTTGGACAATTTCGACAAACACATCGAAGACACGATGATAGCCGGTGACTATATCAGCGACCGTGCTGCCGTCGAACAAGTGGTACGCAATGCTCCTGCGCAGATTCAGGAAATGGTGGAGTGGGGCGTCAACTTTGATCGCAAGGAAGACGGTAAGTTCGATCTTCACCGTGAGGGCGGCCATTCGGAGTTCCGCATTCTGCACCATGCCGACGACACAGGAGCAGAGATTCAGCGCGGATTGATGGAGGCCATTCGCAATAATCCCGATATCGAGGTGAAGGAGAACCATTTCGCCGTAGAGATTATCACGCAGCACCATCTGGGTGTCCGTGTGACGCGCCGTTCACCAAACATCCAGTGTTACGGAGCCTACGTGCTCAATCCAATAACCGAGAAAGTCGACACCTACCTGTCGAAAGTCACCGTCATGTGTACGGGTGGTTGCGGTGCCGTCTATCTGACAACGTCGAATCCCGTCATTGCTACGGGCGACGGTATCGCTATGGTCTATCGCGCCAAAGGGACGGTGGCTGATATGGAGTTTGTACAGTTCCACCCGACGGTGTTGCATAATCCCAAGGAAACGCATCCCGCCTACCTCATTACTGAGGCTATGCGCGGCTATGGCGGTATCCTAAAGTTGCCCAATGGCGAGACCTTTATGGAGAAATACGACGAGCGTCTGTCGCTGGCTCCGCGTGATATTGTGGCCCGTGCGATAGACAAGGAGATGAAGATTCACGGTTTGGACCATGTCTGTCTGGATGTCACCCATAAGGATCCTGCAGAAACGAAGCACCACTTCCCCAACATCTATCAGAAGTGTCTCAGCATTGGTATCGACATCACCACCGACTATATCCCTGTGCGCCCTGCTGCTCACTACATGTGCGGCGGTATCAAGGTCGACCTCAACGGGCAGACGTCCATAGAACGCCTGTATGCATTGGGCGAGTGCTCGTGTACAGGACTGCACGGCGGTAACCGTCTGGCGTCGAATTCACTCATCGAGGCTGTCGTCTATGCCGATGCTGCCGCCAAGGATTCGCTGCAGCATGTGGATTTGTACGACTGGAACGACAAGGTGCCAGAATGGAACGACGAAGGCACGATGACCAACGAGGAGAAGGTGCTCATCACGCAGAGTGTCCGCGAGGTGAACCAGATTATGTCCAACTACGTGGGTATCGTACGCAGCGACCTGCGTTTGCACCGTGCGTGGGACCGTTTGGATATGCTCTACGAAGAGACCGAGCGACTCTTTAAGCGTGTGAAAGCCTCTCGCGATATCTGCGAATTGCGTAACATGATTAACGTCGGTTACCTCATCACCCGTTGGGCGTTAGAGCGCAAAGAGTGCCGAGGATTGCACTTCACCACCGATTATCCGTTGCACGCCTACGACAAATAGGACTCAACTTTCGTGAGTCCTGTTTGCCTGTCTGCGAAGCATGAACAACGCTATCACGCCTGCCAATACGTTGGCGACGAAGGTGGCAGCTATCAGCAACAAGACGACAATAAGTCCGCTCAGGGCCGAAACCCCTCCTAACAACATACCGGCATACAGCATCGGCATGACCATTACCAGGGGTTGAGCCATCAGTCTTACTTGAGGTAATAAACTCTCATGGGTCATCTGCTTTTGAGCCATTGGGTTGTGCATGTTGCGCAGGTAGTTCACAATAGTCTGAATCATCGCAGCCGTCAGACAGGCCATCAGCACCGAATATACAGACAGGAAGGCACTCAGCGGCAGACATAGCATCGCACTGCCTCCAACCACAATGCTGCCTACGAGCATTGCCGCACTGACGGGCCTCAGCAGCCTTTTCCACATAGACTGTGTGGGATAAAGACACCAGCAGATGGACAAAAACAATACCAGCAGAATCCAAAGCAGATAAGGCCACCAAGTATGCTTCTGATAAACCAGCCATACGACGGCAACTACGGCAGCCATTTGGGCCACTGTCGCTCCGAAGATGACCAATATACGTCGCAGCATCTTCGCGTCGAAGAAAGCAAGTGCAATCGCTGCTATAATCACTATAAATGCTACCAGGGCTGCGCCCCATAAAGAAATTTCAGATACAAACATTTTTTCAGGAAGATGTAAGACGATAGAACTGTGGGTTGGAGTTTTGCTCCAACCTTTTTTTATCTCGTCAATGAGAACTTCATAGAAAGACCGAAGTCGCGCGTCGTCGTAGGATACGAGCTGCTGGAGAGCAACGGAGTGTTGGTCTGACGCTCGTAGTAGAACGACATCGTGAGCAGACGGGACAGCGTGTAGTCGGCCATGAAGGAAATCTTCAGTGCGGAGTTACCGCTGGAGGCTGACGAGGTGCGCGAGGCAATGTCGCGAGTGATGGCTGCCTGGTCGCGGAAGGTAACATCGAGACGCATGTTGAGGTCTTGATTGATGCCAGACTTCTTGCCAGTAGTCGAACTGCTGGACGCATTATTGTTTTTCTTCTTACCGCTTTGTGCCTTCTTGATTTTACGCGAGGTGCCACTGCCGAAGAGCTTGAAATCGCTGATCTTATAACCCAAACCGATAACCCAGTCGTTCGAGCGGCCTTCGTTGATTTGGACGCTGGTCGTCGAGAGCGACAGTGTGCGCGTCTTGCGGTATTCGGCCTTCAGCGTCAGTCCCGAATTCAGCGTAGCATCGAAACCGAAGAGTGGTGCGAACGACTCGTTGATGCTCACCGTCGGCACGCTCCATCCGAGTAGCGAGGAAGTCTTTGTGTCGCTGGTGTAGGAACCGACGGAATATACCGACTTGTAGGAGTGGTTGAGATTGAACGACTTGAAGTGTTCGCTGAACCAATGGAGCTTGGCGAGACCGGCATAGCGGAATGTCCAGTTTGGCAACAGACGGGTGAGGGCAGGGAAGAAGTCGAGTTTACCGCCTCCGCTCCATGTGTAGCTGTCGAGGAAGGCAGGAATCAACACAGCCGCACTATACTGGCTGACCTCCTGGCCATACTGGGCAGCAGCACGTGCCTGGAATTCGGGCAGTGCGTCGCAGAAACGTTCAAAGACCTTTGACGGGTAGCCGTTGTTGGCGTCGCCCATACTCTCGAACGCTGACGACAGCGAGATGGTCGTCATCGTGAACGTGCCGCTCTGGGTCGTCGGCTGGTTCTGATACTGATATTGGATGCTGCGGGCACGAGACTCGGTGCGCGAGGCGTTGAGGTCAATCTTCAGGTCGCGCACAGGTTCCAGTGTGGCGCGCAGTTGCAGGTCAGTCGTCAGATTGGTGGCAGCAGGCGACGAGATGCTGTCGTTGAGCCATCCGTTTTCGTATGCCTTGTCGATGAACGAATCGTCAACCATACCGAAAGCAAAGCCCAGACCTGGGGCCAGGACACCACCTACGTTCTTCTGTCCGAAGGCGTCGCCCACCTTGGGCATATAGCCTGACATGGACATTGAGTACTGGTTGCGATAGGAGATGCCGATGCTGCGAACCATCATCAGGAAGCGTGCTATCGACTGTGTGGGCTTATACCACCATTGATTCTCCGTAGGCGGCTTGGGGGTCACAGAGACGCTGATGGTGACAGAGTCGAGGTTCTTGACAAGAATCTTGTTCTGGTCGACAACTTTGTATTTTATCGGATACGAACGGCCTTCCTTTGTCTTAGCCGTTACGATGAGGCGTTTCGACTTCTTGTTGTGGGCAATGGTGAATGTCGTGTCAGTGCGCAGCGTCAGCTCCTTCTGGAAGGTGTTCTTGTTTTTGGGAAGAGCCTTTTCATCCTTTGTAGGCCCGTTGGGCTTTTTGGAATCATTAGGCTTGTTGGGGTCGTTAGGCTTGTTGGGGTCATTGGACTTCTTGGAGTCGGCAGCCTTCTTGTCCTTTTTGTCCTTGTTGGACTTTGTATCCTTGGGTATCGCCTTCTTGAAACGATCGTTGGTTTTCTTCAGGAAGGGGAAATGATTGTAGAGCGTCTCAAGATTCAAGGTGCCGTTGATGTTCAGCTGACGATTGTTGGCAATGGTGTTACCCAAGTCGACGCCCTTTTCTGTGACAGTACCGCGCTGCCAGTTGTAAGTGGCATTATAGCTGGCGTCGGCATTGATCCAGTCGAAGATGGGCAGCTTGTTCAGCGGCACCTGATAGGAGGCCGTAAACGTCTGACGGTAGTTCAGTGGTGAACCGAAATGCTTGATGCTGTTCCATACAGAATCCTTCCACGCGGAGTAGCGGTCGGGATAGAGGTCCTTGTTGATAGGCAGGTCGCTGTCGGGCTCCTCGATTTCGGCCTGTGTGCCCGACTGGAAGTTCATGTGCAGGTTCTTCGTCAGATCCCACCGCAGCGTGAAGTCGCGGTTCCAGAGGAACGACGAGGCCCACGTCACTGGCAGCTGCGATCCTGAGAGATTGTCCATATCGCGCTCCTGCATTTCATAATAGGTGCGTCGTATATCGGTGTTGAATCCGATGTTCTGTGGCAGGTAGTTCAGGCCAAAAGCCTTAGGGAATGCCATCCATTTCGACTTCGACTTGGAATTCTTGAACGGTTCCCACGTCTTATAGACGGGCGTGTAAGTGTAGCTGAACGAGCCGTGCCATTCGTCGTCGCGTTCGTAAACTGTCGTCTCACCGGAGTTCTGCGTGTGGCGGTGACTATAGGAGAACGAGAAGTTTGCAGGGTCGTAAGGCATCGGGTGACGTTTGGTCTTGACGCCAATACGTACGTTCGACAGCGAGAAGTTGGTGGTCTTCGACTTTCTGACGGCTATCGACTCAATACTGTCACGCTCGTGAGTATCCATTGCATCCAGTGCTTCGTCCAATTCCAGGTCGGTGTCCAGCGGGTTGTATTTTGGACGGCTCTCCTCTTGGGTAATGCTATAGTAGATGGGTGCCGTGACGTTCATCTTGTCTGGGAAGAATTTTCCTAGTTCGAAGTTGGTGGTCAGCGAGTAGGTCTTGTAGTCGTCCGTACGGCGCTGAGAGATACCTTCCTCGAGTCCACCGAAGCCCTCGGTGATGATTTTACCCGTCAGATTGACGTTACCGACGTCCGACAGTTGGATATTCAGGTTACCCGATGCGGCCCAACCGCCATTGTTGTTGACTTCCTGGAGGCGCAACTCGTTGACCCATACCTCGCCCGACTTGAGGCCTCCGGCAATATTACGTACACCAATCATCATCGTCTTCACTTCGCCCAACGACGGGTTACCGAGAATAGTAATGCGGTTGTTGGCATTGTCGGGGTCGTAGTCGCTGAACTCAGTCGTGTAGCTGGCGGTACCGCTCGCACGAGCCCTGTTACGGGCTTTCTTCAGATTGGTCAGTTTCGAGAGGTCGATATCGAGCATATTCTCCTTCGGCCATACGGTTCGACAGTCGTCAAGGTTGTATTTGTTATAGTCGTTGCGGTCGGGCGTCAGCTTCAGCGGGATGAGATATTCGTAGTAGTTGTTGCGGTAGTCGCTGCCGAAACGGACGAATACTGCCAACTGGTCGTCCTGCAACGAGGTTTCGTCGTTGATGAGGTGGTTGGCGTGAACGAACATCTGGATATGCTTATAGCGGCGCAGGTCGAGCGTCGTGTTACGGTAGATGGCTTTCGACTCGTCCTTCGACAGGTTCTTGACCATCAGACACAGCGCCTGCTCGTTGGCTTCGGTCAACTGGGGCTGCGAGGGGTCGGTAACGCGCGAGATGCCTGGAGGCAATACGTAGTTGACGGGCTCGCGGTCGTTGTTCTCCTCGATATTGACAGGGCTGACTTCCAACTGACCGCTGTTGCTGGTACCTGTCAGCTGCTGGTTGTAGAGACGCCATTCGCCACGCACGAGGTCAAGTGAACCGAAACGCAGCACGATAGGTTTCTGGAACTGTGTGAGGAACATACGCATGAAGCGGATGCTGGTGAAGTCGCTGATGCCTCCTACACGGTCTTCGTAGCGGTTCAGTGGAATGCGGAACTTATACCACCTGACCTGCTCCTTCTTGCCATTACGCAAGGATGCCGTGTAGTCGTGCACTTCGGTAATGTAGTTACGGCCTACCTGCATATCCTCAGGACGGATGCTGACCTTATACTGATAGTAGCGCTCGTATTCGTTCAGCGTATAGTCCTGATTGATGTCCTCAACGTCGGGATATGTCTTGTACGACGTGTCGTAGCTCTCTGTCCGCTGATCGCTGTCAGGCGAGTTGCCCTGTGGCATATTGATGCGCTTGTAGCGGTCGAGGATGCTGGTTTGGCGCTGGTCAAAGTCAGAGCCTCGGAAGTAGTGGTAGTTGTCGTTGGCAGGGTCGTTGTTCCAAGCTGCCCGCACGCTGTCGTTGACAGTGACTTTACTCAGGAAGTCGGCATAGGCGTCATACGAACGTTCCTGCTCGTCGTTAAGACCGTTCAGACCGACGTCCTGCAATGCACGTGAACCGCTGGTCGTCGCAAAGGCGTAGGTCTGTGTGGCCTGTACGGGTATACGTCCCCACTGTGTCGTGGTGAACGAATTACTGCCGTCTACGGGCATACCGCTCTCGTAGAACTTCTTTCCGTCGTGCAACACGTCCTCGCTAACCTCACCCAGATTGATGTATAGGTCGCCGCCATAGTCGGCAGCATCCTGCTGTTGCGAACTGTAGATGAAGGGGTCGAGGAGCCAGAACTCAATATATTCGATGTTAGCCTGCTCGAAATCGTTGGTATCCAGCTTACGCATCATGCCGCCCCAATTCATCAGTGGCAGATTCAGCGTACCGTCCATATTGACGTTGGTATTGAGGTTATATGGACCACGCTCCTGCGGATAATAGGCAACATTGAGGATGGGCAGTGTCGATGTGGCACCGCTGTAGGTCGACTGGTCGCGGTTAGGGTATAGCTCGCTGACGTAAACGGCACGCACATAGTGGTTCGACAGCTGGTCGAGGTCGCTCTTGATGTGGCTGGGGGTCAGCGACGACGAGCGGTAGGTGAACAGCGGGTCGATGTTGTACCACGAGAGCAGCGAACGGTGGTAGCCGCTCGTTACGGACTCCTTGTCGGCATGCTCTGGGAATAGCGAGGGTACGCTGGAGATGGTCCACGCCTTGGGCTCGCTGATGTCAATGAGGCTCGTAGAACTCTCGAAGTCGTCAATGTACGAGGCGTTGTCCTGTGTGCCACTGGCCGTTCCGGCAATGAGCTGGGCAAATTCGCCCGTGAACGTAATCTGCGAGGGCTGCGTGCAGTGGAGTAGGGGAATCTTGTTGAGCATGCGGGTAAGCCACTGGCTCTCGGTCTTCCAGTTAATGTTTGCGCCCCAAAGGGTGTTCTTCAGCGGTTCTGAACCCATGACGACTTTTGACGTCAGCGCCTGCTCGCTCAGGTGTTGCAACGTACCGCCAATCTGGAAGTCCTTCGAGAAGTCGTACTCCCAGTTGAAGCCGATCATCGTTTTGCGCTGCATGCCATATTCCGTGTTCGACTCCAACGAGACGCTGACGCTGGTACCTGCGTCAATGATGCTCTGATTGAGGATAGTCACCTCACCGGCAGAGTAGTCGACGCTATAGTCGGAACCTTCCGTCAGCGTGACACCGCCTGCGGTGACGACCACCGAACCCTGCGGCACATTATAGGCGCCCAGCGAGATGACGTTGGCTGCAGAGCCCTTGAACTGGCCCACCAGCAGGAATTTGTCCTTGTTGGTCATCTGGCGCGCAGCAGTACGCGTGGTGTCGTACAATTCTTGGAAGGCGTATTTGTTGGCTACGTCTTCCGACACGCCATTGCGTATCAGGAAGTTTTTCAGCGTCGAGCCGAAGGGCTCTGCCGACGGGAAGAATACACGGCCGTTGGCAACGGTGTAACCCTCAACGAAGTCGAAATAGCCGTTGGGGTGTACCTTGTTGTTATTGTCGAGACGGTCGCAGCCCAGTCCGCGCAACAGGGTGATGTCCTTCACCTCTGGTATATAAGAAAGGTACACGCCCGTGGTGTCGCTCTGGTACTTGATGTCGAGACGGAACTTGGTCTTCTCGATGTTCGACGCCAGATAATAGACGTTCTTCATCATCAGCGGCCAGTTGGCCTGCTGGGGATTGTTCGACGTGTTCTTCAGCGACTTCACGTAGAGTGCCTCACCCGCGTTGTTGTGCTCTTCGGCAAATTCACCCACCTGATATTCCATTCCGCCGTAGGTGTAGCGGAAGGCAACGGCCAGCACCTGGTCCGTTTGCAGCGAGGTCTTCAGCGAGAGATAGCCCAGCGCCGTGTTCAGGGTGTATTCCGATGAGTTCAGCAGTCGTGCCGATGACATCTTCTCGTAGTCAGTTCCTCCCTCCAGCATTCCTTGAAGGGCTGTAGATGCCTGGTCAATGTCACGTGCTGCGGCAGGCATGTTGGCATAGAGCGGCGTCACGTTGTTGTCGGGCAGTGCCGAGGGGCTTGTCCCGCCTTTCGGCTGACTCTCGCCAAGTTCCGAGAGTGCTATGAGGTTACGTGAGTTCGAGGTCGTTCCCGTCTTGTTTGTGACCCACACCTCGATGCGCGTGATGTTGATACCCGTCAGGATGTTGGGCAGTTGCGACATAGCGGCATCGTAGTGCTCGCGGAAGTATTTTGCCAGGAAGAAGTGACGGTTTTCTTCGTAGTTGGCTACATCGAGCTCGAAGGGCGTCATCTGTGTACCGCCTTGCGACGATACGCTCTTCGTCGTCGAGTTCTTACGCGAAATGGCGGTTTGCAGTTTCAGCTTGCCGAACTGCATGTCGGTACGTACGCCAAACAGACTGGAGGCGCCCTTTACCAGCGAGTTGTTGCTGGGGAAAGTGATGTTACCAGCCTCGACGAGCTTGATGATTTCGTCCTCCTTGCCATCGTAGTGCAACTTCAGGTTCTTCGTGTCGAAGTCGAAGGTGGCGTCGGTATTGTAGTTCAGCGACATGTTGACTTTATCGCCTACCTTACCCGTTACGTTCAAATTGATTTTCTCGTCAAAGTCGACGGCGGTCGTCTTGCGGTTACGCTCTGGCAACGAGGGGTTGTCGATGTCCTTCAGCGTAGCACCTAACTTCAACTCGGCCGTTCCCTGCGTTTTGATACGAACACCGCCAGGACCGAATATCTTCTCCGCAGGACCCAGGTCGAAGTGCATATCGGCAAACGAGAACTTCTCCTTGCCCTGCGTGGCAACATTTTCTGACTCCTTCTTGCGGAAGAAGGCCTCGCGCTCGCGACGCTCACTCCACTTGTTATACTCTTCGGGAGTCATCAGAATGGGGGTGTTCAGATACGAGTCGCCAATCTTTGAACCAATGCGGTAATAGCCTAGCGAGTCGTCGTATTCCACCTCCTGCTTGATGTTTTCGGGCAAACGGAGGTCGAGGGCCGAAGAGTCGAGGTCGGCCACCTCGATAGGTGCCGTCTTCTGGATCTTCCAGCGTGCGTGCAACAGCGAATCGGGGATGGTGTCGTCCTCTACTTGTAGCGTAGGCTGAGCCTTAGCCCTGCGGACGGTATCCGCAGGGAGTGAAGAGTGAAGAGTGAAGAATGAAGAATTTGCTGCCGCCATTAATAATGGCAGCATAAGTGGCATGGCAATAAGCAGCGAAACGACTACTTTGCGTATCCACCGTGCGAAAGCCGATTCTTCACTCTTCACTCTTCACTTTTCACTTAATTTGTTTCAATGCCAGTTTCACTACTTGCTCTACAGGCAGGTCGGGCTGCGACTGCAGGATGCTGACGACGACTTTCTGCGTCGGAGCAGGCGCGAAGCCCAGCATGGTCAATGCCGATACCGCCTCGTCGCGCACCTCGTTGTTCACAGGTGCCGATACCGAACCGCCGGCAGGAATCTCGTCGGCTATTCCCAAGGCCACAATCTTGTCCCTCAGGTCGACGATGATGCGCTGGGCCGTCATCTTGCCGATACCCTTGATGCCCTTGATGAGGCGTTCGTCGCCACGCGAAATGGCGTTGCACAACTCGCTGACACTCATCGACGACAGCATCATGCGCGCCGTATTCGGACCCACACCATTGACGGTGATGAGCAGTTCGAACATCTCACGTTCCTTCTTCGACACAAAGCCGTACAGCACGTGGGCGTCCTCACGAATCGACTCAAAGACGTAGAGTTTGGCTATTGGCTTTTGGCCGTTAGCAGTTGGCTTGATGCCCTGCAACGCACTATACGTGGTCAATGAAATGTTCAGACCGTAACCTACGCCAGCGGCTTCTACCGTAGCCAATGCGGGTGTCAGCTCAGTCAGCTCACCCTTGATGTATTCTATCATACGCGTTCCAATGTTTGTATATACAACACTATTATTAACGTAGCATGCACGCGTTTTATTGTATAAAAGGTCAGAAAGATTTCAGAGTTTAACGTTATACGGGAAAACAGCGTAAGTCAAAAGGGTGTAAAAAATAATAAAATGTAGCCTTTTTGCAAATTTTTCTGTCTTTTTGTAATTTATTTCGAGAAAAAAGTGTAATTTTGCACGCTGAAAAATTGAAACAACCAACAAAAAAGCGAAAATATGAAGAAAATCAGAGCCGCCGTAGTCGGCTACGGCAACATTGGAAAGTACACCGTTCAGGCTCTTGAGGCCGCCCCCGACTTCGAGATAGCAGGTGTCGTACGCAGAAACGGAGCCGCTGACAAACCAGCAGAACTCGCTCCTTATGCCGTTGTCAAGGACATCAAGGAATTGCAGGATGTCGACGTCGCCATTCTGGCTACACCCACACGTTCGTGCGAGGAATATGCCAAGCAGATTCTCCCGTTAGGCATCAACACCGTCGACTCCTTCGACATCCACACCAACATTCGCGGCTATCGCGAGCGTCTGATGGCCATCAACAAGGAGACCAACACCGTCAGCGTCATTGCTGCTGGTTGGGATCCGGGTTCCGACTCCATCGTCCGCACGCTCATGCAGAGCCTCGCACCGAAGGGACTGTCCTACACCAACTTCGGTCCCGGCATGTCTATGGGTCACAGCGTCTGCGTACGTTCGAAGGCCGGTGTCAAGAATGCCCTCTCGATGACTATCCCCTTGGGCGAAGGCATCCACCGTCGCATGGTCTATGTCGAGCTGGAGGACGGTTTCACGCTCGAACAGGTCACGAAGGATATCAAGGCTGACCCCTATTTCTCTAACGACGAGACGCACGTCTTCCAGGTAGAGAGCGTCGACGACGTTCGCGACATGGGCCATGGCGTCAACCTCGTCCGCAAGGGCGTCAGCGGTCAGACCCAGAACCAGCGTCTGGAGTTCAACATGCAGATCAACAATCCCGCCCTCACCGGTCAGGTACTGGTCAATGTCGCTCGCGCCTCTATGCGCCTCCAGCCCGCCTGCTACACGATGATTGAGATTCCCGTCATCGACATGCTCCCAGGCGACCGTGCCGACCTCATCGAGCATCTGGTATAACCCCCAGCAAGCAACAACAATAACAAGGTGGACTGACATTGTTCGGTCCACCTTGTTTATGGCTCGCATCAAATACATTGTCGATGCCAAATCTTTAATTTTGTTAATATTTTCGGTATTTCGCTAATCCCATTCATTATGTTGGTAAAAACTCGGAACATCCTTAGAGCAACCCCAGAGCAGACTGGGAGCAACCCTATGACAAGGCTTTCGTAGGCCTAAAGAGATGCAACTGTCCGTCAATACCAGTATTTAGAGGTATCTATAGAGAATCTTTTAACCTCATTAACCTCCTACGTCAGGCATCAATTAACGTTACAGTCTATCAACACTGCCTTAACGGGGGTGAAAAAGTATTAATAAATCCTTCGTTTTTTTCAAGTTCTTTCTACAAAACTTTTCCAACCCCGACACTAAAATGCAATACTCCGAAAGTAATTTTAAATACTCTTGGAGTATTTCCGATTACTCCGATAGTATTGATTCCATTGCTAGCATTAATGGTAGCAATTACGAGCATTAAAGGTAACAATTGCAAGCATTAATACTTGAATTCCCAGGGCAGGGAATATTATTTCTCTGGGCAGGGCGC
>CADCDY010000064.1 GCA_902800245.1 uncultured Prevotellaceae bacterium | reverse complement strand
AACTCGAACCACCGCTACCGAAGGTACAAGAACCTTATCCGCGGCTTTGTTCCCACCCGTCCGAACCAGCTCTGGGTCAGTGATATTACATACATTGATTTGGTGGACGATTGCTGCTACCTGCACCTGGTGACGGATGCCTATTCGCACAAGATCGTGGGCTGGTGCCTGTCTGAGACGCTGGAGTCGGAACACACGCTCGAGGCCCTCAGGATGGCCATTTCGCAAGCTACGGCAGATGAGTTGAAAGGACTCATCCATCACTCTGACAGAGGCGTACAGTACTGCTGCAACGCCTATACGGATGAACTGAAGAAGTACGGTGTCAAGATCAGCATGACTGAGGACTACAAGCCCACTGACAATGCCATAGCAGAGCGTGTGAACGGTATCCTCAAGACTGAGGTTATCTATCGCGAACGCCGCTTCAAGACGTATCAGGATGCATTGGAGCGCATCTCAGGCTTCATCCTCTTCTACAATGACACCCGTCCGCACTACAGCATCGGCATGAAGACCCCCTCAGAGGCACATACCCAGACAGGTCCGCAGAAGGTGATGTGGAAGTCCGCAGGAAGGCTCTCGGGGACTGTCTGCCCCCTGCCGCTGGGCACCCCCTGAGTGTTTTTCATGGTGTTGGCTTTGCCAAGGCGAGTCAACGAATCCAGTATGAAGTCATATTCTCAGATGAAAAGGTCAACGTTTAGAGAGATAAGTCAACAAAATCAGTATAATAAACAGTAATTAACAAAACAGTAACAAATCAAGGCTCTGAGGGAGTCAACACTATACAGGGAAAGACAGAAAGACAGTTCAACACGCGCTCCGTTTTCTTACATTCTTACATTCTTACAATCTTACATGAGGTACTCCACAGGTGCAAATGGTATGTTAATGGTAATATATATTATAATATATATTACCATTAAACTATCTATCCTTCATTTTCGACCACCCTGTGTAAGAATGTAAGATTGTAAGATTGTAAGATTTTGAAAGAACAAAAAAGTGAACTTTTCTTTGGTTCTTTGCTCACTTATTCGTATCTTTTCGCCTTGCGAGAAGATTCTCACACCTAAAGGTATGAGTGTGGCGATGCAATCTCTCGCTCGAAAACGAAAATAAATGCTGATTTATTTTGCGTTTTGCTCACTTATTCGTATCTTTGCACGCAGAAGATATAATAAGGTGAGTATGAGCAGAAAAGACATTGTCAATCAGATTAGTCAGGCTATACGGCGCGTTGACCCAACGGCGACGGCTATCCTCTATGGCTCCGAGGCTCGTGGCGACGCACGCCCTGATAGCGACATTGACGTCCTGATACTGCTCGACGGCGACCGTCGCGACCTAAAGCATGAGGACAGACTGTCAGGCGAACTCTATGAGATTGAGTTGGCCACTGGTGTCCTTGTCAGTCCGATGATTATGCTCCGCAAGCAATGGGAAAACCGTCCGTTTAAGACACCCTTTTATGTAAATGTAATGAACGAAGGCATCAGAATATGAACGAGACGTTAGACGAACAGAGCAGACGGGCGCTTGTCAGTTACAGGATTGAAAGATCGGATGAAACCATCATTGAAGCAAAGTTGCTGGCTGGTGACGGCCACTACAATGCAGCGATGAACCGTTTGTATTATGCCTGCTTCTATGCTGCCCTGGCGCTATTGGTTGCTAACGGCATTGCGACGTCATCCCATGCGGGCGTAAAGACCATGCTGAGTCTTCATTTCGTTTCTAAAGATTTGTTGGGCAAGGAACACGGAAAGACATTCAGCCGTCTTTTTGAGATTCGTCATTCTGGCGACTACGACGATTTCGTCTATTGTGACAAGGAAATGACCGACGAATACACCCCGAAAGCCGAGGCCTTCATTTCACAAATCAAGGAGCTTTTAAAACAAGATAATTGTTGAAAAAACCGCTGAACTGATTTGCTAACCCGATTACGGTGCTACTCTTTCATTTCAGCGGGAGGAATCATCTTCCTTTCGTGCTGCAAAGATAGGAACTTTTTCTGAGATTTCCAAAAAATTTTCGTATATTTCTTCGTTTTGTGCAAAATATTCACTATCTTTGCACACAAGTATCGGCTAATCGTCGTAAACGGCGCATGCTGAAAAGCATCAATCTCTGAGCGCAGAGTGCCGGTATGACATTGAGGGTAAAACAATAACGACATGAGCAGTTATTAGGAAGATATAGAAACGTGACAAATTTCTAAAATCAAAATGAATTTCGATAATTGTGAATGTTCGCGCTTATGGCGTGGACGTCACTTATCATTCATTTGGGCAATGTCACGGCCTCTATATCTGGTAAGAGCGGACACGCTTTTATCGTGTATAGAGGCTTTGATGTATTAAGCCCAAAGAGTTCCGATAAGTGCTTATTGTCCTAAAGCTATAAGCGCAAAGAATGTCCAATAAAGACGAGAGTCCTGCCTGTATCGACATCAGGGAGGATGACCTGTTGGCATTATCGGCAGAGGTGCTTGATACACTTCTGCGTGATCATACCACAGGCAAAAACATCTTCTGGGCGACGCATGACTATGAAGCGCTCGGCTCGGAATATGATTACCATTCTGAGATTCTGCCCCATCTGATAACGGGTGAACGGGGAATGGTGATTCGTCCTCGTGTGTTGAAGTCGAAGGAGAATCAGACGGACAGAGCCAAGGATATGGCGGAGGTATTTACTCCCTCATGGGTCTGCAATGCTCAGAATAATCTTGTTGACGAAGCATGGTTTGGACGCAAGGATGTTTTCAATGTGGAAGACTCGACAAAACATACATGGAAAGCTACTACTGAAAAGATTGTATTTCCGGAAGGAAAGGACTGGAAAGACTACGTTCGAGCCACCCGTTTGGAAATGACCTGTGGCGAAGCACCTTATTTGGCCAGTCGCTATGATACCACCACAGGCGAACCTATTCCCTTGGAACAGCGGATAGGATTGCTTGACAGGAAACTTCGGGTGGTTTCTGAAAATACGGATACATCTGGCGACTGGCTCGATTGGGCTCAGATTGCCTATATTAATATTTATGGCTTTGAGTGGCAGGGCGACAATTTGCTATTGGCTCGCGAGGCTCTGCTCTGGACATTCATTGAATACTATCAGGCCAAGTTTGGCAAGGCTCCCCTAGTAAAAAGCATCAACTACATCGCCTACATCGTATCGTGGAACCTATGGCAGATGGACGGATTGAAAGGAGTTGTGCCTGACTCCTGTAAGAATGGTGTTACAGAGAAAATCCAAACCCTCTTTGGCGAAGAAGAGCAGATTGTCAACTGTCCTGGCTGTCAACAAGAAGACATGCGCAAGCATAACGGTACTTACTGCCTGATACGCGACTGGCCTAACAACAAGAAGAAAATCAGATTTATTGACCTTGTCAAACGATAAAACCTATGGCTACATTTACTTCCTCACTAAAATCAAAACTGATTTATGTCTTCGCCATTAACGACGAACGACATAGTGACTGCTTGAAGATAGGGGAAACGACTATTGACGAAGACGACGGCACAGACCTCTTCAACAATGCAGAGTCACTACAAGCGGCAGCCCACAAGCGGATACGCCAATACACCAAAACGGCAGGCATCGCCTATCAACTGCTATATACTGAAATCAGCATCTTCGTTCGCAATGGCATGATTATGACCTTCAACGACAAACAGGTGCATAAGGTGTTGGAACGTAGCGGTATTAGTCGCAAGGAATTTGAGGGTGTGGATGGTGCTGACGAATGGTACTGCTGTGACTTGGAAACCGTAAAGAAGGCCATCAGTGCCGTGAAGAAAGGTGATACCAGTCTGCATCCTTCAGAGATATCCCAAGGACAGACACCTATCATCTTCCGGCCTGAACAGCAGGAAGCCATTGACAAAACACGTAAACGTTTCAAGAAAGGCAACCAGATGCTCTGGAATGCCAAAATGCGATTTGGCAAGACACTTTCTGCCCTGCAGGTTGTGAAAGAAGAGGAGTTTGTGCGAACCCTCATTTTGACGCATCGCCCTGTAGTAGATAAAGGCTGGTTTGAGGACTTCGGCAAGATATTCTACGACAGGAAAGACTATCACTACGGGTCCAAGGGCAATGGTGAGGAATTCCAAGTATTGGAAAAGAAAGTGGCCACAGGCAATAAGTACGTCTATTTCGCATCCATGCAGGACCTTCGAGGCTCAGAGCAAGTAGGCGGTAAGTTCGACAAGAACAACGAACTGTTTTCTGCCTCATGGGATTTTGTGATAGTTGACGAGGCTCACGAAGGTACCAAGACGGAACTCGGACAGAATGTGTTGAAGGAACTGATTAAAGAGAACACCAAGGTATTACAACTCTCTGGTACACCCTTCAATCTCTTCGATGACTTTGGCGAAGAGGATATCTTCACTTGGGACTATGTGATGGAGCAGAAAGCCAAACAAGCTTGGGCCACAGACAATCCATACGAGCCGAACCCATATGCCTCTCTGCCCTCCATCAATATCTACACTTACGACTTGGGAAATCTGATGTCGGAATATATAGAGGATGAGAAAGCCTTCAACTTCCGTGAATTCTTCCGTACAAAAGATGACGATACATTTGTTCATGACAAAGATGTAGACCGTTTCCTCGCCTTGCTCTGTAAGGAGGATAAGGACAGCCTTTATCCTTACTCCAACGATACGTTCCGTCGCATTTTCCGTCATACACTTTGGGTGGTACCAGGCATTAAGTCAGCACGTGCTTTGAGTGCAAAATTGAAAGCACATCCCACATTTGGTATGTTCCAGGTTGTGAATGTGGCAGGCAATGGCGATGAGGATGAGGAGAATACCGAGGCATTGAAGATGGTAAACAATGCTATTGGCGAGAGTCCTGATGAGACCTATACCATCACCCTCAGTTGTGGGCGCCTGACGACAGGCGTCAGCATTAAGCCTTGGACTGCCGTATTCATGATGGCAGGTACATTCAGTACCTCTGCTGCACAATATATGCAGACTATTTTCCGAGTACAGACTCCATTCACTTGCAAGGGTCGTATGAAGGAACAATGCTATGCTTTCGACTTTGCACCAGATCGTACTTTGAGAGTCTTGGCAGAGACGGCTAAGGTAAGTGCCAAGG
Organism: uncultured Prevotellaceae bacterium; assembly: GCA_902800245.1. Taxonomy (GTDB): domain Bacteria; phylum Bacteroidota; class Bacteroidia; order Bacteroidales; family Bacteroidaceae; genus Prevotella. The sequence goes on along the minus strand of CADCDY010000064.1, from coordinate 9,166 downwards.
TAGGCAAGCAGAGTGAAGAAGACCGTATCATTCTTGGCGATTTCCTGAATTTCTGTCCCATCATCAGCATCGAGGGTTCACAGATGAAGCCCTACAATGTCAATAAGATGATGAGCCAGTTGAAAAAGGCGCAGATAGAAAAGGTTGTGCAATGCGGCTTTGAGGACGGTGCACTCTACAATGATGAACTGCTGAAGCTGACAGATGTAGAACTGAAAGATTTCGATGAACTGAAGAAGACCATCGGAGCCACCAAGGCAATGGCGAAGACTGGTGATATCGATGTCAACAAACAGGGGTTCACCAATGAGCAGTATGCAGAGAAAGAACGCTTGGAGAAAAAGCCCAAGAAGGAACGCACGCCTGAAGAGCAGGCACGGCTTGACGAACTGAAAGCCATGAGCGATCAGCGTCGTAATGCCATCAGTATTCTTCGTGGCATCTCCATCCGTATGCCTCTGCTAATCTATGGTGCGGAATTGAAGGATGAGGAAGAGGAAATCACCATCAACAATTTTGCCTCACTGATAGATGACCAGTCGTGGGAGGAGTTCATGCCAAAGGGCGTGGATAAGGAACACTTCGAGAAATTCAAGAAATACTATGAGCCAGATGTATTCCGTGAGGCAGGTAAACGTATCCGTGAAATGGCTCGTGCAGCGGATAAGTTCACGATAGAGGAACGTATCGAGCGTATCGCCAGCATCTTCAATACTTTCCGCAATCCGGATAAGGAAACTGTACTGACACCTTGGCGAGTGGTGAATATGCACATGAGTGACTGCTTAGGCGGCTGGTGCTTCTATGATGAGGAATTCAAGCAGATGCTGTCTATTCCTCGCTATGTAGATCAAGGCCAAGTCACAAAAGATGTCTTCCGTACGGATGCCCACATTTTAGAGATCAATTCCAAGAGTGGTCTCTATCCGCTTTATGTGGCCTATAATATATATAGGTGTCGTGTGGAGGAAGCCAAGCAGAAATATGGTGAGGTAGGTTTCGGCTTTGCTAAAAGTCTTTGGGATGCTACGATAGAAGAAAACATCCTCGTGGTCTGCAAGACCCCAATGGCTCGCAGTATCACCAAACGAACACTTGCCGGATTCCGCAATACAAAGGTCAACGCCCAATATTACAAAGATTTAATCAAGAACATTTCAGAACGCCCAGAGACAGTTGTCAATACCTTCCGTGATGGCAAGCACTTCTGGAAAATCAACGATAATACGAATATGAAATTAGACGCAATAGTTGGCAATCCGCCGTATCAAGAAGTTAAAATTGGAACGAGTGATAATCCTGTATATCATTATTTCATGGATGCTGCATTTAAGCTGTCAGAAAAGGTTACATTAATTACTCCAGCAAGATTTCTGTTTAATGCAGGAAAAACACCCAAAGAATGGAATGAAAAGGTGTTAAGTGACAAACACCTGAAAGTTGTAAAATATTCAAGTAATAGTGAGGAATACTTTCCAAATGTTGATATTAAAGGTGGTATTGTTATTACATATAGAGATTCAAAAAAGGATTTTGGAGGTATTGGTATATATACAAACTTCTCCCAACTAAGTTCAATTTGTAATAAGGTTACAAAAAGAAAAGACTTCAGAGGAATAGACTCTATAATATTTACACAAAACAAGTTTAATCTAGAAGAATTATACAAAGTGTATCCCCATTATAAAGATGTAATAGGTAGTGATGGTAGAGAAAAACGATTAACGACTTCCATTTTTTCTCAACTAGATATCTTTAAAATAGATTCAAATAATAATGATGATGTGCGTATATTGGGCTTAATAGAGAATAAACGTTACTATCGTTATATACCTAAGTGCTACCTTGATAATCACGAAAATACAGAGAAATATAAAGTGGTACTTCCCAAAAGTAATGGAACTGGTGAACTTGGAGAGGTGCTGTCGTCTCCTATAGTTAGTATCCCGGGAGAGGGATATACTCAATCGTTTATAGGCATAGGTTCATTCTCAAAAGAGGAAGAAGCTAAAAACGCATTGGCATATATAAAGACGAAGTTCGCTCGTACATTATTGGGTGTTCTAAAAGCAACTCAGGATAATAACAAAGAAGTATGGAAATATGTCCCTCTCCAAGATTTCAGCAAACCTTGGACGGACGCAGAACTCTATGCTAAGTATGGTCTGACAGACGACGAAATCGCCTTCATCGAATCAATGATAAAACCAATGGAATAAGCATATATATTGCAATATTGCATTGCATTCGTTTTTATTCGTAAGGATATGAAGTATAAACTCCACCATTGCCAAGAGCAGACGGCAAGGGTGGAGTCTTTGATATAGAGGGGTTCAGCCGATGGGGGCCAGACGGTTGTCGGCAATGTCGTATCTGACAGGACGGGCAAAACTGATGGTCTTACCGTCATAGATGGCTGAGACATCAATGCCGCGACGCTGGAACTCGTCGATGAGTGCCTGGTCGTGATAGGATCGCATACCAGTCCAGCTGGTATTGCCGACCTGACGATTGAATACTGTTACTAACTCGGGAATCTGCATGTCTGCGAACTGCAGGGCATACTTTGTGTAATAAATGTGCTGTTGCATAACTTTTATTTTTGAAGTGAATACTTTTGCTTCCACATCGTACCTTTGCCACCGTGGCTAAGCTAAAGCTCGGTTGGCGAGTCACCCTTTCGGGCACTGCTCTTGATGCTTGGGTGCAAAGGTACGAATAATTGAGCAAAGAACCAAAGAAAAACTCAAATAAATTTGGTTTTTCGTTCGGTTTGCACTATCTTTGTAGGCGGAATTGAAAGTATATGAAGATGAAGCTATATAGCATTGTATGTATAGGAGCGGTGGCGGTGGGTGTGCTGGCGTTCAAGGGCCAAAAGGCTGTGGAGCAGTACGAGATTCCCGCTCCGCTGAAAGACCGTCCTGAACAGGTGTTGCATCGCAAGGGCTACACGACGTCGTATAATGCGACGACGAAGACGCCGAACTGGGTGGCGTGGCACTTGACAGCGGCCCATACGCGTGGCAAGCAGCAACGCCATGAGGAGAAATTCATGGAGGACATGGACATTGCCCTGGGCAGTCGTGCCACGGACAACGACTACTATAACTCGCGCTACGACCGCGGTCACATGTGTCCGGCGGGCGACAACAAGTGGGACAAGGAGGCTATGGCGCAGTCGTTTCTGTTTACGAACATCTGTCCGCAGAACCACGGGCTGAACAAATATGAATGGAACGACCTGGAAATGCTCTGTCGCGACTGGGCAAGGAAATACGGTGCCGTGGACGTTGTCTGCGGGCCGTTGTTCAACACGACAGGCGACCAAAAGACCATCGGGCGTAACAAGGTGTGGGTGCCCGAGGCATTCTTCAAGGTGGTGCTCTGCAGGAAGGGCAGTCCGAAGGCCATCGGATTCGTCTATCGCAACGAGGGTAAGAAGCAGGCCATGAAGGATGCCGTGCGTACCGTGGACGAGATAGAACGTCTGACGCGGATGGACTTTTTCCCCGCCTTGGACGACAAGACTGAGACGTGCATAGAGGCGCAGGCTAATCTGGCCGACTGGTAGGACACAATTCACAATTAACAATTCACAATTAACAACGAGATCGCATCATTAGGGTTTGGAGGATACCGCGCATGGCGAGATAGATGACGAAAGCCAGCCACAGGCCGTGGTTGCCCATAGTGGTCTTTGCCAATAGGAAAACGGCAAAGAAGCAGACTGCAGCGACGAACGACGACAGGAGCATGCCGCGTGTGGCGGTGATGCCGATGAAGATGCCGTCCCAGATGAATGCTGCCGCTCCGGCAATGGGCACGAGCCACACCCAGGGGAGGAAACGGTCGGCAGCGGCAAGCACCTGTGGTTCGTCGGTCAGCAGACTCACGATTCCTTGTCCTGCCACGACATAGACCAGCGTAAACAGCAGGGTGACGCCTGCGGCCCAGAGAAACAGGCTGCGAACGGCATCGCGGAAGGCGGAAGTGTTGCCTGCTCCGTAGGTCTTGCCCCCCAAGGCCTCGCCGGCATAGGCGAAGCCATCCATGAAATAGGAGAAGAAGAGGTAGAGCTGCATCATGACCGTATTGGCGGAGAGGATGACGGCTCCGCTGCGTGCGCCGGCCGACGTGAAATAGAGGGTGACGGCGACGAGGCATAGCGTGCGGAGGAAGATGTCGCGATTGACGACGAAGAACTGATGGATGTTATGCATCAGTCCCTCGCGTCGGAAATAGGGTAGCAGCCGTCCGTAATATTTCAGCAGCAAGGCCATAGCCGTGAGGAGTCCGACATACTGTGCGATGAGCGTCCCCAGGGCTACACCCTCGATTTTCATGCCGAAGCCATAGACCAGCGTCAGCGAGACGAGGATGTTGACAACATTCTGGGTGACGGATATCACCAGGGGGAACAGCGAGTTCTGCATGCCGATGAACCATCCCAGCAGGCTGTATAGTGCCAGCGACGCCGGTGCTCCCCAGATGACGATATGGAAATAGGTCGTGGCGAGGGGCGTGACGTCTGGCGTAGGACCTATCAGCGCGAATGCCAGCCACCGGATGGGTACTTGTAGCACGAGGAACAACAGGGCGATGGTTAGCGCGACAGCCAGCGAACGCACCAACAGGCGCGTGACCTCCGTCATGTCGCGACGTCCCAACGCCTGAGCCGTCATTCCGCTGACGCCCATACGGAGAAATCCGAAGAGCCAGTAGGCCAGACTGAAAATCATGGACGCCACGGCTACCGCACCGATATATACGGGACTGCCCATGTGGCCGACAATGGCCACATCGACGAGTCCCAACAGCGGAACGGTGATGTTCGACACTATTGAGGGTACTGCGATGCGCAGAATCTTAGTATGCGTGGTCGTCGGCAATCTCCTGCTTGTCGAGCTTTTTCTTGTCGATAGCCCACCATGCATAAACGATGTAGGCTAAGACGAAGGGGATGATGAGACTGACGTAGAACATGGTGCGCAGGGTGAACTCGCTGCTGCACGAATTGGCAATGGTCAGCGACGACTGCAAATCGGCCGTGGAGGGATAGTAGGCAGTGCCGTTCCATGCCGACATGAGCAGCAGGGGCAGTACGACGAGTACGACGCCAATGCCTGCAGGCCAGATGCCACCAATGTAATCCTTCGACACAATGGTCTTGCCAATGGCGAAGAGTACCAGCACCACGCCAATGAGCAAAAGGATGGTGAGCGGCCAGAGCGTGAGGAAATTGTCGAGGTACTTGTAAGGCACTATCGAGATGAGCCCTGTGTCGTCGTAGGCATAGCCGTCCTTCAGGAGCAGGTGGACCAGATAAGCCACAAACAGCACGAGGAAGGGAACGGCAGCTCCGATGAGCCGGACGCTGGCCCGTGAGCGGATGTCCTCGTCGTTTACATTATTAATAATATAGAGGATGCCCAATACGCGTGCCAGGAACATGACGGCCAGTCCGAACACCAACACCCAGGGGTTGAGCAGAGCGTCGAGACCATGAGAGGCGTTGGCCCATTGGCTGATGACAGGAGTGATCTCTAATTGAGAATTGACAATTGACAATTGAGAATTAATCAGGTTGTCTTTCAGCACGATGAAGTTGGAGCCTTCGAAGAATGTTGCTACCGCACCACCAAGGAGCAGCGGTCCTAATAATCCGTTAATAACCAGACACATCTGGAAAGTCTTTACACCAAAGATATTGCCTAGTTTGTTCTGGAATTCGTAGCTGACAGCCTGGACGACGAAGGTGAAAAGGATGATCATCCACAGCCAGTAGGCTCCGCCAAACGAGGTGCTGTAGAACAGCGGGAACGAGGCGAAGAAGGCACCGCCGAAGGTGACCAGCGTAGTGAACGTGAACTCCCATTTACGGCCTGTGGAATTGATGATGAGTCGGCGTCCCTCGTCGGTATATCCCAACGAGCGCACCATCGAGTTGGCACCCTGAACGAACAACAGGAAAACCAGTAATGCACCAAGGAGTGATACCAGGAAGCACCAGTAGTGCTGTAAGAAATCGTATGTCATGATTTGGGTCCTTTCTTGATTTGTTTGAGCATAATGTTAATCTCGACAGCCAGCATGGTGGTGAAGAGGATGAGGAAGAGGATGAAGGTCAGGGCGACGCTGAAACCATCGACGTCGCTGACGCCTACCCATGTGGGAAGCATGTCCTGAATGGTCCAGGGCTGACGACCGAACTCAGCGACCAGCCAGCCGCTCTCGGAGGCGATATAGGCCAGCGGAACGAGGATGATGGGCACCCAGTAATGCCATTTTGGCAGTGTGGCGATGGTGCAGCGGTCATCGGCTTCTGTCTCTGGCAGTATGCAGACGATGGCCAGCAGTCGACGTGTGATGGCTGACAGCCAGGGGATGCGGACAGTCATGATTAACAGGACGGCAAAGTAGAGAATGAAGATGCAGCCCAGTCCCACCATGATGCGGAATGCCCAGAAATTGACGGGGACGTAAGGCACGAGGTCGGCCTTGTCCTTGACGTAACCGTAGCCGAAGTAAGGCATATTGGAATTGATAATTGACAATTGAAAATTGAGAATTTCTTCGCTGGCACCTTCGCTCTTGGCCTTACGGTAGGCAGCAAGGGCCGTGATGGCCTGTTTGCCGCGTGCTATCTTCTCGTCGACGGACGGCTCGCGTGTGCCGTCGGGTTTGGTATAGCCATTGAGGATGTCGTTGATGCCAGGCACGTAGCCGTGAATGTCGTTGGTAGCCATAAACGACAGGGCGTAAGGCATCTCAATCTTCAGCGGAGCGGACTCTTCGCTCAGGTAGTCGGGCTGAACGAAGGGGTTCACCCAGGCTACGGCGGTAAGACCAATGTCCGTGCCGCCATTGTAGAGCGCCTCCATTGCCGCCAGTTTCATGGGCTGTACCTCGGCAACGCTCTGTGCCGACTTATGTCCTGTCATGGCAGCACCCAACGAGGCGATGAGCCCCACGATGGCACCAATCTTAATGCTCTCAATGGCCAGTTTCGTCTCACGTTTCTGCATGAGATACCAGCACGAAACGGCCACTACGAAGATGGCTCCGATGATCCAGGCGGAGATGACCGTGTGGCAGAACTTGTCGATGGCAAACGGCGAGAGGGCCACGTCGAAGAACGATACCATCTCGTTGCGCATAGTGTCGGGATTGAACTCGCAACCAACGGGATACTGCATCCATGCGTTGGCCACCAGAATCCACCACGCGGAAATCGTTGCGCCCAAGCCTGTGAGCCATGTGGAGGCGAGGTGGAAGCCGGGAGAGACCTTCTTCCAGCCGAAGAACATCACGGCCACGAAGGTGGACTCCATAAAGAATGCCACGATGCCCTCGACGGCCAGTGGTGCGCCGAAGATATCGCCTACGAACCATGAGTAGTTCGACCAGTTGGTGCCGAACTCAAACTCAAGGATGATACCTGTGGCAACACCCATGGCGAAATTGATGCCGAAGAGTTTTTGCCAAAATTGTGCTGTGTTACGCCAGAAGGCGTCACGCTTGCAATACCAGATGGTCTCACAGATACCCATGATGACAGCCAGTCCGAGGGTCAGCGGAACGAACAGCCAGTGGTAGATGGCCGTCAATGCGAATTGTGCTCGTGCCCAGTTGATGGAGCCAGCGTCGATGCTTAAAAGTAAATCATTCATATTGTTAGGTTTTGTTAGGAATTGTCGGTTTTGTTAGAGAGGGTAGGGATGTCAGGGCGAGGCGCGGTCAATCACCTCGGAAGCGACATAATCGGGCTCTTCGCCCTCGGCAGCATGCGTCTTCAGGAAGTTGGGAAAGAAGAACAACTTCAGAATGACGAAAATGACAAAAAGTTTGATGAGGATAATGACCCACAGCGTCCGTCCCAGTTTCATGGAGCGGAAACCGTCGTAGTACAGGTCGAATACGCGATATAAAAAGCCCGTTTTTTTCATCCGTTTCAGGTCTCAGTACGTTAATAATGATGTTAATAATGATGCAAATATAGTGAATAAATTGAAAACGAGCAACTTTTCCTTGTGTTTTTCGTAGAAAAATACTAACTTTGCAGCCAAAATTGAGAAAATATGGAAAAAAAAGTAGTAAATAGAGCTCTTTTGAGTGTTGTTATCGTTGCTTTGTTGGCAGTGATAGGTTGGTTGAGTTTTAGTCTGAAAGAGGAGAAGCAAACCAATCAGGATATGCAGCAGTTGGCAGAGTTGGACAAGCAGGAAATGGAGAAGGAATATCAGAACTTCGCCTTGCAATACGGCGAGATGAAGACCTATATCAAGAATGACTCCCTCGTTGCCGAACTGACTCGTGAGCAGGAACACACGCAGAAACTGTTGGAAGAACTGAAACGTACGCACGCCAGTGATGCAGCCGAGATTACCCGACTGAAGAAGGAATTGGCCACCGTCCGTGCCGTGTTGCGGTCGTATGTGATACAGATTGACTCGCTGAACCGTCTGAATCAGGATCTGATGACGGAGAACGACCGTGTGCGTTCGGCATTGGAACAGAGCAACCTGCAAAACCAGACGTTGACAACGGAGAAGGCTTCGTTGTCGGAGAAGGTGGCTATTGCCGCCCAACTGGACGCTACGAATATCTCACTGACGCCGTTGAAGAAGAACGGCAAGGTGGCGAAGAAGATGAAGGATGCCAAGTCGCTGGGCGTGTCGTTTGTCATCACGAAGAACGTCACCGCCAGCAACGGCACACGTATCGTTTATGTGCGTGTGATGACGCCAGAGGGTGAGGTGCTCAATGGCGGAGGCACGTTTGAATATAGCGGTAAGCAGATGGCATGGTCGATGAAGAAGAGCATCGAATATACAGGTGAGGAAACGTCGTTGACGCTCTATTGGACCGTGAACGAATACCTGGGTGGCGGACAGTATAATGTCAGCATCTTCTGTGATGGACAGGCTATTGGATCGAGAAACTTTACATTTGAGAAATAAAGAATGAAGAATAAAATCATTGCTTTCTTCCTGCTTGCTGCAGGGCTGCCACAAGGGGCTGTCGCACAACGGCTGCTCTCGCTGGACAGTTGCAGGGCCATGGCGCTCCGCAACAACAAGCAGCTCAGCATTTCGCGCGTCAAGCAGGACGTTGCTGCCAATGTGCGAAAGTCGGCACGTACCAAATACCTGCCGCATGTCAG
>CADCDY010000063.1 GCA_902800245.1 uncultured Prevotellaceae bacterium | reverse complement strand
AGAGAGATAAGTCAACAAAATCAGTATAATAAACAGTAATTAACAAAACAGTAACAAATCAAGGCTCTGAGGGAGTCAACACTATACAGGGAAAGACATCGGACGGTGGGGGTGGAGCAGAGGGGTTGTTAGTGGATGGAGTACAGGGAATATTGGTAGAGGTTAGTAGTATTATAAATATTATTATATTATAATATAATAATATTCTCAAAGAGGGTCAGTGCGCAGGTTGAACATGCTTAATGGGACGTTGGGACGATGGGACGTGTGGCGCTTGAGGGAGGACGTTGTATGTTAACAGATTTTCACGCTACAGGGCGCGTTGGATTTGGAAACACGATGAAATTTTCGTACCTTTGTACTCGCAATTGAGATGCGAGTACACTGCGGGCTGCGGCTCAGCATAGCTCGAGCGAGCTCGGTTCTGCATTCGCCTTGCACCGCAGTTGCATTGTCAATGAGAACGATGGAATGGGCGCGGCAGGCAGGAAAAATTATCGCTCTGGCCAAGCAGAAAATTCTCCCTGGGCAGGCCGCAAAAACGAAGTCCTATCGGCGACAGGAGACAACAAACCTATGTTTAACTAAAATTATTTACAAATTATGGCACTGAAAGTAAAAGCAATTGAGAAGAAGATTAAGTTTACGAAGGATGAGAACGACCCTGGCGTGTGGCGCTACGTGATGAGCCCCGAGCTGTACACCCCGCTGAGTCAGGCGAAGGTCATCAAGGAAGCCGCCCTGCGCAGTGGTGTGAGTCGAGGCGTGATGCAGGCCTGCTGGGACGCAGCCGGTGAGGTGATCAAGGCGTGGGCTACCGAGGGCCACAGCGTGGCACTGCCCGGACTGGGTACGATGCGCTTCGGACCCGCAACGGCGAAGAGGTGAAGCGCGTGACCTCGACCTCCGGCGACGTGGAGGACAACGAGAATGGATCTACGGATTCAGGGAACAACGGAACCACGAACGGCGGTGGCGACAACGGCGGTGGTAACGGTGGCGGCGAAGAGGGCGCAGACCAGAACTGATGTAAGATGGCTGAGGGCTGATGTCTGAAGGCTGAGGCCCCAGCCTCTTGACAATTCACAATTCACAATTAACAATTCACAATTAACAATTATGAAGAAGCGTTTTATTGAGATAGCGGTGAAGGTTGTAGTAGCCGCTCTCACGGCCTTTCTGACGGCCATCACGACGACCAGCTGTATGGGTCACGGACCGATGGTCTTTTAGTTATGAGATAAAAGATAATAGTTAAGAGTTGAAAAAAATAGGGCTGCCAAAAACAGGCAGCCTTATTTTTGTTATTCCCACTCGATGGATAAAAACCTATTGTAAATAGGCGTTCCCAAAGAATTTACCACATATCGTGGTCGTTTTTAGGGGTCGTATTTAACACTTTTGTTCATGCTCATTCTCAATGAGTTATGCAAAGATAAGCAATTTACTTTCATCTGAATGTATTTTCAGTTATCAATCTCAATACATTAGCAATATTTTACTATAGCCTTTCCCTTAACGCCTACACTAGCCCCTATAAAATAGTAAGCTATGTCTTCTTGTTGGCAATTCTATGAATTGGAAAAGTCATGATGTCATCAAGAGTTTTGAAATTACGGGAGGACCTATTTTGACATATTTCAAAAAGGGTCCTTTCATATTGGGCATAATCCACCTTTTTATCTTCCATATAATTCCCATGCCCTTGGAGTAGGTGCTTTAAGCGCAATGAGAGAATATAAAAGATAATATGGTCACTGTTCTGATACAGTGCAGCACACTTTGCTGCCTCTTCCACCTACATTCTGTAGGCACTGAGTCGTTCCCATCCCTATCAGTTTTTAACAGCACTATTGGGCTCTTGTCCTTATTCGCTTTCGCTCTGGAATCAAGGGGCGTTTGGTGTCAACGTTGCCCTCACATCAGACAAGAAATAGCGGAGTGTACATGCTACTTTTTTGTTGGTGTAGCCTCAACCATAGTTTCTTTTAAGGTATTCAGACCCTTGTTGCAGTAGGTTAAACTAATAATAACTACTTGGACTATTGCAACTCTTTTTCATCCTTATATTACAAATAATAATTGACAAAAGATAAAAATTCAATAGAATGACTTATCTTTTTTGAAATATAAACTATTTATTATATGAAGTAAGTCATATAACCAACTCATAATATAAATATATCAACAAAATAAAAAGTAGTATGAATAATCAAAATATTTGTCAAGTGCAGCAAAAAAAGGACAGACATGGGGCAAACAATCCCATGTACGGGAGAACTCACAGCCAAGAATCACGTAATAAGATGAGCCGAGCAGCTACGCTTAGAAACCAACTGTACAAACAATGGAAGGACAACCAGCCACATTTATCAATGGACGAGTTCCTTGGTAGTCAGCCTATGAGGGAATACATCAGTTCAATCATAAAAGAAGAAATAAGTAAGTTGTTATGAAACCATCCAAGGGAATAATCAGACAAAAATACATTGACATGGTCAAAAGATACGAGAACACAAAGGACTTAGCTAAGAAGATACAGATGAAGTACAAGTTCATGGATTGGATTATAAACGCAAAATTTTCGTTGACTGATGCAGAGCTCGAATATCTACAGCTGTCTATCTGCTATGTGGAAGATGTCAATTACTAATTCACGCTCAGTAAAATCACTTGTGCAGCCTCAACGTTGCACAAGTTCTTTGTATATGGATATTCAGCACTGTACAAGTGCAAGAAATAACAGTTTGACGTCTTTATCCTCGCTCGGCATGTTCAGATTTGCGAATGCCACGATTACCACTTTTTGAGAGCAGCACCCCCTTACGGATGATACACTTCTTGTTTTGGTAAGGATGGTCATACGACAACTTGTAATTGCGTAGGCTTGCATAAGTGATACCAAGCTCTTCGCTCGTATAGAACTCGTACATGTTGGCTATTGAGCCATAATAGTGGTGCTGACCATTGATTTCAAGGTGAATAACAGTTCGTTCCCTCTCCATAATCCTTCAATTTTGGTACAAAGGTAAGCAAAATATTGCAAAATTCAAATAGAAGTCATAAAAAGTTCATCCTTTTAACTGGGTTTAACGCTGGATAGTTGCATATATTAAATAAATGTCGTAAATTTGCACTGTAATCAGAAAATAACAAGTTTACAGCATGATGTACTCAAAAAATAACGTGTTATCAAAAATAGCAAATATATCTATCAACAAGTTCAAAAAGTGATACGAAACATGTTCAACGATTTATCAAAGATTAATATGAAAACAGCAGTCATCTACAGCAGAACAAGTTCAAGCGGCTACCAAGCCCATCGTCAAGACACAACAAGACAAGTGAAAGACCTCAGAGCATACGCAGATTATGCACAGATGGACGTGGTCAAGGTTTATGAGGAAAATGTTAGCGGTGCAAGCAAACAGAAACCCACACTTGTTGAGGCTATCGACTACTGCAAGCGTGAACATGTTGACATGCTACTCGTCAGTGAGCTCAGTAGAGTGGGCCGTAATGCGTTCGAGGTGCTTGCAACGGTGAAGGAGTTGGTCGATAACAAGATTAACTTGTTCATGCAGAAGGAACAGTTGACCTTGCTCGATGAAAAAGGTGAGCCGACACTCTTTGCACCTATTATGATTGCCACGCTCTCAACATGTGCGCAATTAGAACGAGACAGCATCAGTTTTCGCCTCAACAGCGGACGCAAGCAGTACGTGGAGAATGGAGGTCAATTAGGACGTAAGAAGGGCAGCGTAAAGACACGTGAACAGAAGGAAAAGGAGTACAAAGAAGTGCTTACCTACCTACGCAAAGACTACAGCATCCGTATTACTGCCAAACTCACAAATGTCAGTGTTGCAACTGTACAAAGACTGAAAACAGAGTTCGAATTGTAGAGAAATAGCAATGTTGTGTGAAAATTTGTAAAATTTCTGCCCATATTGAGCGTTCTTCCAGAAAAATTGCGTATCTTTGAGGCGCATTCCTAAATGGGATTGCAGACATATTGAAGAAAGCGCATTCGCTTATTCTGACCGTGTGAACTTGGACACTTCACATTCAGCCCTAAGGCTGATGCTAAATCAGAATAATAGGAAGGACGCTCTCTTGGTGTGTATTCGTTTTGCACGATATACATCCAAGTGGGGCATGTTCATTTTCCTTATCTGTTTAGCAAGGGAGTCCAAGCCCTACACGGAGGATGAGGCAGATGGTGGCTCCACTTTTTTCGTATGCCTTTAGACAATAACTATTAACCGCACTCACTGAGCCTAAAGTGCAGAAATGTCATTATGGGCAAGAATATTTCTTTAAACGAGAAAGTTAAAAAAGAATTATTGCACGTATTTGAGAATTTGAAAGATGATTATGTTCCGAACTCTGCTGACGGTGTGCTCATTGGGTTGAAAATAAAGGATGCGATAGAGAAAAACACTTTAACGACAGATAATCTCTTGGAACTTAAGAAATGCGAAAAATACAATAAGATTGTCAATATTTTAAGGGCGGCAAATCTCAATTTGGATTTATCAATCTTTGAAAACAAGTAGCATGAAATACTTACCCAATACAAAGACATGGGTAGCCTCAGAAGTCATTTTGGGGTTGTTCTGCCTTGTTTGTGGGTGTGCCATCTATCTGCTATTTAGAAGTAGAACCCTCAACCTATACCAATGGTGTGAAGCAATAGGGTTGTCTGATGTGATAGATACACTTCGAGAACATGTTCAAAATTGGAGTATTTCAGAGTTCATTAAGTTCAGCCTCCCCGATGGTCTGTATAGTGCAGCTTATATTTTTATTATAGATGCCATTTGGCACGTTGGTAACCCACCCACGAAATATATCATCATATCATTTGTGCCTTTTGTTGCCATCGGTAATGAGATTTTACAATTTTTTGGTTTTGCCAAGGGAACCTTTGATATTTACGATTTGGCTTGTTATGCTCTCCCACTACTTATATACATAACGATTAAATTATTAAACAATAACACGTTCACCCAATTAAAACATATCCGCTTATGAAAAGAATATTTTACTCAATGTGTATGATTGCCCTCTTTAGCATTGGATTTGCCGCATCAGGCGAATCAAAGGACGAGACAAAAAGTGCTTCCTCACCAGTAGAGGAAAGTGTAGAGGATATAGTTCAACAAAGTGAGTCTGAACCTAAAGAAATCCAACTAATAGGCTCCAAAGATGTTAGCGAAGTAGAGAAAAAGATTGCAGGTACAATATGGACATATACGGAAGAGGGAAGTATCTATTGGACGAAACTTGAATTCGCAAATGATATGTGTAAAGTGTATGAAGCTATGCCACAAGACGGGAAATGGAAGTTTTCACATAGCACACCATACTATGTTACTGAGAAAAGACTTGAAGATGGCCACCGATATGTTTTTGTATATCTTCGATATGAAAAGGACGGTAAAGAACTACCTTATCCTATGGGAATTAATATAACTGATGGCTCCTTCATTTACGGTGCAATGGGAGCAATTGGTTATATTCGTCAATCTGACTATATTTGGGATTAATAATAATTGTTTCACTTTTAAATTTTAAGATTATGAAGAAGTATTTTTATTCAATGGTGGTAATGGCAATCTTTGCCATTGGTTTTGCTGCATCTGGTAATGAAGGAGGAAGCGATGAGAAATGTGGTACGTATAAAATTGTTGACAAGAGCGGCTCTGTTTTTCACCTAACACTTAATGAAGACGAGTCGGGGACAATAACTACAGCAAGCAATTCAACTTATTATTGCAGTTGGTATGTTGATGGAATTAATCATTGTATAATAATAAATTTTTCCGACGAAATGCCCACCATCGCTTTCCCAGGAGGTACTAATAATAATGTCTTATGGACTCATTGCTTGAAAAATGGCTTCTTTTACAGAGGAGAAGATGCTCTTAGCGCAAACAATCCCAATTGGAGGCTTAAAGCAGAGAAAATCAAGTAATTAGACAGCAAGTTTTACTAATAGACACATTATGGGTAATCAAACAGTAAAGCAAACATGGTGGCCAATAATTTGCGCCATATTCTATCTGTCATTTATCGTCTTCTTCTATGTGGGGAAAAAGTGCAACGATAAAAAATGGACAACCATTGGTGCTGTGTTTTTAGTCTTGGTTGGTGCGTTGTTCTCTATGTATGAGCAATTCCAAAATGAGACATGGTTTAAACTACTACTTGCAACATATTGGATATGTGGTTTGGTTCTTGCTCGCTATTCTTGGAACTCATATCGAAAAGAAGGTGCATGGTGGCCATTCTTTTGTGCCATTTTCTCTTTGGCATTTATCGTTTTCTTTTATATAGGAAAGAAGAGCGATAATAAGAAGTGGCAGACTTTTGGCATCATTTATCTTGTCGTATTTATCGCATTGTTTGCTTCATTAGCACTAATTCCAAACGAATTAATCACGATACTGCTCACTGCATATTGGGTATGTGGTTTAGTTCATTCTTGTATTTCATGGAAAACATATCTAAGAGAGTACCAAGGATGAAGTAATTTGCTCAAAAACTGAGGTGGGCCGGGAACGGCTCACCCCAGTTTTGCTTCGAGTTCGGCAATTTCCTTGTCGTACTTCGCTTGTTTTTCCTCGTACTCCTTCTGTTTCTGTTGACGTTCGAGTTTGAGGCGTTCAAGGTGCTTGCGGTCGTTATGCTCGACAAGTTTAACGCACTTTTCAGCATAAGCATCCAACAAGTCACTGAAAGCCCTAATTTTCTTCTCATCAGTCCACAGTTTGTTGTCAACGCAATCAAGACCTTCGAGGATTTCGGCATACTTCTTGTAGTATTCCATGGCCTTGACACGTTCCCCCTTCTTGCCCTCGTTAAGCTCACGCAGGTAGCGTCGTGCGCACTTGTAACGTACATCCACATCCTCGGTATGTTCGAGGTGTTTAACTTGTTCCTTACTAAAGCTCTTGTACATGTTTTTCATCATTACGAGCTTGTCATCCTTTGATAATCTTTTGGACATAAAATTAAAAATTTAAGTTAGTAATATTTCAAAAAACACTGTAAACAACATGTTTACATGTGCAAGAATATAGAAAAAATATTTAATTCCAAAATTTTCATAACACACTTTAACGAATAAAGCCAAAATTCCCGCAGAAACTTGGACTTGTTCATTGCTTTGGCTACACAAGTGTAGGTTGAGGCTACTCAAAATATTGTTGCATCAACTCAGCATTTTCTTCACGTGTTACCTTTATATATTTCATGAAGTTTGCTTCGGTAGTGTGCCCCGTCATTTTCATGATGCCGACAGTGGGTGCTCCCTTCAAATATAAGTTGGTGGCGAAGCTCCTTCGAGCAGTATGGCTCTTTATTAACTCATACTTCTTATGTTTAGTGCTCGTAACCTTACCACCTCTATTCTCCTTCACTATCACTTCATCGTTTATCTCTGCAAGCCTACCCAATTCCTTCAGATGCTCAATGAAACGTGACTTATAGCACATCTGAGGGAACTTACCTTCATACTTAGCGTATAATTCCTTGATGTAGGTGTGCATGGGTATCGTAACCTTCTCAGAAGTCTTTTCTGTCACAATGGTAATTGTCGGCTTTTTAGCCTCAACGTCAAACAATGCTCTATCAAGATGATTGAGGTCACTCTGTCGTAAACCCGTCAAACATCCTATAATAAACAAGTCTCGTGTTTCCTCTATTCTACTCTTAGCATCTATGACACCCTTACTCATCAGCGCAGGTATATCCAAAGCGTAGAGACGTGATATTTCATCCTCAGTTAGGTAGATATTATCCACATCTGATGATTTGCTCTGATATGATTTGTAGGTATCGTCCTTTATCAGTCCTTGATGTGCAGCCTCGTTCAGCCACACCTTCAACACAGAGAAAGACGCAGGGATGGTATTGCTACGATAGTTCTTGCTGGTATAAGCCCAATTGATGAAAACGTCTTGAAACGACCTATCAAACACTGAGAAATCATCCTTCATGTACTTCTCTGCAAAGAATGACTGAAAACGTTTCAATACTGTCTTATGGTGTCCTACGGTACGGTCTGAGATAAACTTTCGTGTTCGTGGGTCAACTCTCTTGTGCATGTTGTCAACATACGACTGAAAGAACTGTAAGGGCGTGATTTTCTTCTTCTCTTCCTCCCTAAGTTCACCATTTATTTGGTTTTGAATTATCTTCTGTATTACTTGCTTGACATAATCTGAGTCAGAGTATAGGTATTTACCTACCTTTTGAAAAATATTAGGTTTATCAAGATGAAATGGATGTTCCTCGAATAGCTTTTTCAATGAGACATCCAAAGTATCCAAAAACTTATTCAGCCTTCGACTCGCACGATTAATACGGTCAGGATAATTGGAGGCAACCACACACCTCTTTTCCATATTATCCCATGCCTTAACGTATGCTACTTGTTGAGTAGAAATCTTGATACGCTTATCCAAATAGATTACCAAGATTACTAACGACCACTCATCTGTCTTACTTTTCAGATTGTAGTTCAAATTGATTATACCCTTCTTATGTGCCATATCTAATAGATTTTGATGCAAAGGTACGAATAAAATTTGAAACCACCAAATATTAGTGGTCGCAAGTGGTCATATTTAGGGGTCGTATCTGACCATTCTGTACAAAAAGACCACTACTTTGATAATCAGACGATTACGCAAAATAGTGGTCTAAATAACTGATTTATAATGAATTTATAATAATCTTCTCAGCATCCAAAATGGTACTGTATTATTCCCACTCGATGGTTGCGGGTGGTTTTGAGGAGATGTCGTAGCAGACGCGGTTGACGCCACGGACCTTGTTGATGATCTCGTTCGAGACCTTCGCCAGGAAGTCGTAGGGTAGGTGAGCCCAGTCGGCAGTCATGGCGTCGGTAGAGGTGACAGCACGCAGGGCGACAGGATTCTCGTAGGTGCGCTCGTCGCCCATGACACCGACGCTGCGGACGGTGGAGAGGAGGATGGCGCCAGCTTGCCACACCTTGTTGTATAGCGTCTCGCCATCGGTGTCGACATATTCGCGGAGTCCGCGGATGTAGATGTCGTCGGCATCCTGCAGGATACGCACTTTTTCGCGAGTGATGTCGCCCAAGATGCGGACGGCAAGGCCCGGACCGGGGAAGGGGTGACGCGTGATGAGGTGTTCGGGCATCTGCAGCTGACGGCCTACGCGACGCACTTCATCCTTGAACAGCCACTT
The DNA here is from genome assembly GCA_902800245.1 of uncultured Prevotellaceae bacterium. Taxonomy (GTDB): domain Bacteria; phylum Bacteroidota; class Bacteroidia; order Bacteroidales; family Bacteroidaceae; genus Prevotella. Next base: position 15,057 of record CADCDY010000063.1, on the reverse strand, counting down.
CAGGGGTTCGCAGAGCCGGAGGTGCATCTCCTTGGGCAGACCGCCCACGTTGTGGTGGCTCTTGATGACCTTGCCCGTGATGTTGAGCGACTCGATGCGGTCGGGATAGATGGTGCCCTGGGCGAGCCATTTGGCATCGGTAATCTTCTTGGCCTCGGCATTGAACACTTCGACAAAGTCGCGACCGATAATCTTACGTTTCTGTTCGGGTTCGGTAACGCCTGCGAGGTCGGCAAAGAACTTTTCGCTGGCATCGACGCCAATGACGTTCAACCCCAGCACCTTGTAGTCGTCCATGACCTGCTGGAATTCGTTCTTGCGGAGCATGCCGTGGTCGACGAAGATGCAGGTGAGGTGCGAGCCGATGGCCTTGTTCAACAGCACGGCGGCAACGGAGCTGTCGACACCGCCCGAGAGTCCGAGGATGACGCGGTCGTTGCCCAGCTGATAGCGCAGCGTGGCGACGGTGCTTTCTACGAACGAGGCAGCGCTCCACTCCTGACGCGAGCCGCAGATGTCGACGACGAAATTCTTCAGCAGTTGCTTACCCTGCAAGGTGTGATAGACCTCGGGATGGAACTGGACGGCCCAGATGCCTTTTTCTAATTGACAATTGACAATTGACAATTGACAATTCCCTGGTGCATGATAGAAAGCGGCGTTCTGTACGTCCTTGGTAGAACCGATTATTTCGAAGCCGTCGGGGATGGCGGTGATGGTGTCACCATGCGACATCCACACCTGCGAGTGCTGGTCGAAGCCCTTGAAGAGCGGGTTCGAGGCGTCGACGGTCTGGAGGTTTGCACGGCCATATTCGCGGGAGTCGGCCTTTTCCACACGGCCGCCCAGCGTATGGCTGATGAACTGTGCACCATAGCAGATGCCGAGCACGGGGATGCGGCCTACGAACTGCGAGAGGTCGACCTTGAACGCCTCCGGATCGTGCACCGAGTAGGGTGAGCCGGAGAGGATGACGCCGATGACGTCGTCGTCGTTGCCTACGGGATACTTGTTGTAGGGCAGGATCTCGCAGAAGGTATCGAGTTCACGGACGCGACGGCCGATGAGCTGCGTGGTCTGCGAACCGAAATCGAGGATAATAATCTTCTGTTGCATATTAATATTCTTTCTGTTGGGTGTGCAAAGGTACTAATTATTTTCCATACTGCCAAATCTTTCGATGATTTCGAGGCACATGCGGCTGTTGTGGTAGGGACACTTCCAGAAGCCCGCCTTGTCGTCGACGGTGTTCAGCGTGCCGTCGGCATGACGGCTCCAATGCCACTCACCATGCTCATAATCAATGATTTGCGCCTTGATATAGTCCCAACATTTCAGGGCTCGCGCGAGGGCTTCCTCGTCGCCGAAGTGCTGGTAGAGATTGAACCAGCCGACGACATTCTCGGCCTGTACCCACCAGTGGAGGTCGTCGTCGACGTGACCTGTGTCGAGGTTTGCCTCGTGAATCATCGAACCGTCGGGGCGCAGACCCTTCTCGCTGGCTTTTGCCACTTCGCGGACAACGGGTTCGACACGTGCCAACACCTGCCGGTCGCCCAGGACGAGGGCAGCCTCGTGCATGAGCCACGAGCACTCGATGTCGTGGCCGTAGCTCTCGAGGCGGCCTGCACCACGCGTCCAGTCCATATCGAAGAAAAGGTCGAGGTGGTGGGTCGCGGGATTGAGGATGCGGTCGGTAAAGATGCCGATGATGTTGCGCAGGGCGCCTTCGACCCTTGCGACCAAATCGCAAGGCACGGTGATGTCGATAGGCAATACAGAGCCGATGACGGGGACGTAGTCGCACGACGAATTGGCCTGAAACTCCCTTAGCGTGCGGTAGAGGTTGGCGTAGGGCTCGATGATGTGCAGATGGGTGTTCTGTGACTTCGGGTAGTTGGCGTCGAGGTCGGAGAGGCGCATGTCGGCCAAGGGTTGCCAGTCGCGCGAGAGGGCTTCGATATAGCCGTTGTGCTCATGGTCGAAGGCGTGCTCCTCGATGCATTCGAAGAGCTGCAGGGCATAGTCAAGCGCCTCGCGATCGCCCGTAGCGCGGGCATATTCCGAGAGGCCGTAGATGGCAAAGCCGATGGCATAGAACTGCTTCTTGGTATCGAGGGGGTTGCCCTTGTAGTCGACGCTCCAATAGACGCCGCCGTATTCGTGGTCGATGAAGTGGTCGATGAAGTAGTCCTTGGCGCGCGTGGCAGCGGCAAGGTAGGCGGAGACCTCGGCGGCCGAACCGCCGAGCACACGACCGGCATCGGAACCGCAGCCGCGACCGGCATCAGAAGCGCCGAGCGCACGACCAGCATCGGAACCGCAGCCGCGACCGGCATCAGAAGCACCGAGGACGCGGTAGGCGGCGGAGAAGGACCAGAGGATGCGGGCGTTGAGGATGGCGCCCTTTTCGGCCTCGCGGTGGAGTTGTTCGTTGGCATCGATGCGCCCGTAGAAACCACCGTTTTCGTAGTCCTGCATGCGGTCTAACCAGAAACGCAGGATGTTGTTCTGGACAACATCCTGCATCTCACATTTCATCGTTTCAATCGTTTTCGTCAACATCGCGATAGTAACTGCGTAATTCCTTCAGTTCTTTGTTAATCTGCGTGATACGCTCGGTGGTGAGCGGATAGAACCAGACGATGCACATAGACACGAGGGCTACGAGTGCGGGAATGAAGCTCATGAGCCAGCGCAGACAGCTGAGGGCTCCTTCGGGCTGAATGACACCAGCGGCAAGCTGCTGGGCATCAGTAATATAGCCAAAGCCGTCGAGCAGCCACAATACGGCCGCACCACCGATGGCGCCACCAAACTTCTGAGCCATGGACGACGACGAGAAGATAAGACCCGTGGAGGCCGTATGGAACTCGAGCTCAGCATAGTCGCTGACGTCGGCGTACATCGACCATACGAGGGGTGACATGATACCCGTCAGGATGGAGATGAGCACCTGGAAGATGAGCATGGTCCAATAGCCCGTCGGCGTGCAGGGAATGAAGTAGAACGCGATGCTCAGCACGACCAGTGAGGCGTTGACCATGATAAAGGTGGTCTTCTTGCCCAGCTTGCTGGCAATAGGTACGCACGAGGCCACGCCCACCATGTTCGACACTTCGCCGACACCCAGGAAGAGACCTGCGTAGAAGGCAAACATCAGTCCGAAGAACACGAGGTTGACGTCGGCACCGATGATGTCCTGGAAGTAATATGCCACGGTGGCACCACGCACGGTGTTGAATAGGTTGAAGCACAGGGCAGCGCCGATGAGCAGCCACCAAGGCTTGTTGGTGAGCAGCGCCTTGAAGTCGGAACCTACGGAAACGGTAGAGATGGTCTTCAGGTGTTCGCGCGTCATCGAGAAGCAGATGAGGAACATGACGAAGCAGGCTGCTGCGATGACTACCATCGCCCAGAACCAACCCTCGGGCGTGTTATAGCCGCCCATCATATTGGTCAACGGTTCCCAAAGGAATAACGAGATGAACGAGCCGCCATAGGCAAAGAACATGCGGAAGGAGGAGAACACGGTCTTCTCGTTGGTGTCGTCGGTCATCACACCCAGCATGGCGCCGTAGGGCACGTTGATGCCCGTATAGACGGTCATCATGAGGATGTAGGTGACATAAGCCCAGATGAGCTTGCCGCCATAGTCCAGATCGGGCGTAGTGAACAGCAGGATACCCGCAATGGAGAAGAACGGTGCCACCCAAAGCAGGTAGGGACGATACTTACCCCAGCGCGTATTGGTGCGGTCGGCAATGACACCCATCATGGGGTCTGAGACGGCATCCCAAATACGAGTTACCAACACCAGCACACCGGCGTCGATGAGCGACAGTCCGAAGATGTTGCTGTAGAAGAACGGCAGATAATAAGAGAATATCTTCCAGAACATGCTGGACGACATATCGCCAAAGCCATAGGCGATTTTTTCTTTTAAACTTGTCATAGGTTATGATTTTTTGCGATTAACTTTTTGATTGTTTCCACGCTGGCGGCAGTATAGAGGCCGTCCTCGGGAGTATTCATACAGTAGTCGACGAGTCGGTCGACGGTAGAGGTTGCGACATGCATGCGCGTGTCGGCAGAGGCATAGTAGATGAAGACGCGGCCTTCATGACGTCGCCCAGATATTCGTCGCCTTCAGGAACGAGGAAATATCCGCCCGGCTGTGCGATGACGCGCGTGGGGTCGTCGAGAGCCGTCATGTACATATACAGGACATAGCGCAGGCCGTCAGCAGTAGCCCGAACGCCATGCGCCAGATGGAGCCACCCCTTGGGAGTCTTGATGGGGTGGGGGCCTTCGCCATTTTTCACTTCCGTGATGGTGTGGTAGTGACGGGCGTTGATGATTTTTTCGTCCTTCACCTCAGCATGGGTAATGTCGTCGACCAATGCCCAGCCGATGCCGCCACCGCTGCCCGTGTCGATGAAACCATCCTGCGGGCGGGTGTAGAAGGCGTATTTGCCGTCGACAAACTCAGGGTGCAGCACGACGTTGCGCTGTTGTGACTTCGTCTTCAGGTCGGGCAGACGATACCAGGTCTTCAGGTCCTTGGTGCGCGCAATGCCTGCCGTAGCGGTTGCCGCAGAGAGGTTGCCTGGCTGTGCGTCGTCGTGACGCTCGGCACAGAACACACCGTAGATCCAGCCGTCCTCGTGCTGCGTGATGCGCATGTCGTAGACATTGGTCGCGGGAATGACGTCCTCGGGCATGGTGATAGGCTCATCCCAGAAGCGGAAATTGTCGACACCATTGGGCGACTCAGCCACGGCGAAGAACGACTTGCGGTCGGCACCTTCGACACGCACTACGAGGCAGTACTTTCCGTTCCACTTGATAGCCCCGCTGTTGAGCGTAGCATTCATCATGATGCGCTGCATGAGGAAGGGATTGTCTTTTTCGCAGAAGTCATACTTCCACTCCAGTGGCGTATGCTCTGCGGTCAGAATGGGGAACTTCCACTTCTCGTAGATGCCATTCCCCCATTCCAGGGGTTCGTTTTTTCGCGTCAGCAACTGCTCGTGATGAGCACGCAACGCTTTTACTTTTTCTTCGAAATTGCTCATTTATTTTTTATTCTTGATTTAATTTTTTGTCGTTATTACGTTATTACGGTATTCCGTTATTCCGACATTCCATTATTCCGATGTTCCTTTTTCCGGCTGGATGTCCTTCAGGAAGAGCGTGTTCGGGGCCTCGTAAAGCTTGCGGAAATCAGCGGCACACGGCAGGTTGGGCGCAGGACCGAAGAATTCCTCCTTGTAGTTACGCCAGAGAAGGAAATAGCTGATGGGATATTGGTCCATGATGGGTTTCAGCACGCGGCTCCACCACGTAGAATCCGTCATATTTTTCAGTCCACACTCGGTCATGGCGAGCAGTTTGCCGTTCTTCTGGGCGAAATCACTGAGGAATTTCAGGTCGGCTGTCAGGTCGCGCTTGAAATTCTCCTCCGTGCCCCATTGATAAGCATCTTCACCTATCAACGTCACGCGCTCGTTACCGGGATAGCGCGCCAAGAAGCGTTCCTCGTTCCATTTTCCATCGAGATTGGGCGAATAGCTCCACAGCAGGTTGGTCAGTCCGCGACTGTTCAACTCGTCCTGCAACATGCACCAGAGACCTTGGAACTCATTGTCTGTGCAAAGCTTCTCTCCCCACCAGAACCACGAACCGTTGTTCTCGTGCCACGGGCGGAAGATGACGGGTACGGGCTGGCCGTCCTTCGTTTTCAGTGTCAACAGGAAATCGCCCACGCGCTTCATCCACGTCTGGAACTTCTCGAACTCGCTGCCACCAGGGAGAATGCTGGCAACAATGGTGGAGTCGGCAACATCCCACGCTGAGCCCTCAGGGAACTTCTGACCATCCAGTCCTCCGCGCGGAGCAGTGGTTTTAGGATTACGCGGATGCCACGAAATGGTGACGATGCCGCCACGCTCGTGGTGAGCAATGATTTCGTCGTGGATACGCGTAAAGGGCACGCTGTCGAGGTTCTTGGCGTCGCCCACCTCGATGCCGCCAAGGTCGAAACCCATGACGGCAGGATAGTCGCCGCACGTGTTCTTCACGTCGCTGCTGTCAGCTTGATATTCCCACGTCAGACCATAGAACGGGTCGTCCTGATGGCCCATCATATAACCTTTCTGTCGCAAAGACTCCAGACGTTCTGCCAATTGCTGGGCAGCGGTCTTAGGCGCCTCTTCTTTTTTACAGGCAACCATCATAATGGCTATACCTATTATTATATATAATGCTTTCTTCATATTCTCACCTCTTACATCCTAATTCCTTCAGCAGCCAGTTTTCCCATTCGTCCCATTGTTCCTGATGCCAGTAGTGCCACGTGGCTTGATAGGGAGAAATCTCCTTCGGACCAGTGACGGTGTTGTACGTAGCCCAAGCGGTAGTGGGGGGCACCACGTCGTCGTTGTAGCCGAACGAGAACCAGCCTTTTTGTTTGTCGTTGATGAGGCGGGCAAAGTTGACACCATCGTAGTAGCGCGAGGTGTTGATTTTCGCTTCCTGTCCCTTGCCTTTACTCCAATAGAAATAGTGGGGCCACCCACAAGCGATTCCCTTCAGTGAAGCCGTGTGGTCGCAGCAGGCAGCGTGGACGGGGGCGTAGCAAGTGACGCGTTTGTCGAGTCCGGCACAAGCCAACGAGAGGAATCCTCCCTGGCTGGAACCCGAAACGGCGAGCTGCTCACCATTCCAAGGAGTGTACTGCTCGATATAGTCAATGGCCCGGATGCAACCGATGATGACACGCTTGTAGTAGCTGTCGTCGCGATTGTCCATGCCCCAATTCCAGTAGTTCATCAAGGCACCATTGAACACGTCGTCGTAAACCTTCTGGTCCATCGTGACGGAAATGCCGTGGATACCAATCTCCAGCGTAATCGCACCCTGCGAGGCCGTATAGATATCGCCGCCATAGGGACGAACACCGGCACCCGGCACACGCAGTAAAGCGGGATAACGCCTTGCTTTCGCAGGATCGGCCTCGGCTTCCACAGGAACGCAGAGAATGCCGTAAGTGCGCCAATTCCACTGGATATTCTGGAACGACACCTCATAGACGTTGACATCCTTCGTACAACGCTCAGGCAAGAGGCGCTTCGTGGGGTTGAGGTCAACCTTGCGCGCCTCGCTGATGGCATTCTGCCAATATTCGTTGAAGTCCTGAGGCATGACAGTAGTCGGTTGCAGACGTTCCGGCGAGAAGGCCGCGCCGCAAGCACCCTTATATTCCTTGCCATCGATGGTGGCTTTTACGTCGACCCGATAGAAGCCGGGCTTCGTCATCTTACCTTTCAGCGTCAGCGTACCATCTTTCAATAGCACTCCTTCTTTTTTGACGTCCTGATACATCTCAGGTCCGGCGGCATAATCCACCGTTACATTATTTATTAAGGTATGCTCGCGCGTAACCTTAATATTAAATATAGCGGTTTCCCCCACCTCATAACGCCAGTCTTGGTGGTTAGGAACGACCTCGACATTAATGCTATTGCCACGAATCTGACCCTTCATCGGAATCGCGATGAACAGCGTCAGCAGCAGGGCGATAAAACCATTTTTTTTCATATTATTTGGTCTTTAGCTCGATGTATCATTTTAACACGTTGCAAAGTTAGCACTATTTTTTGAAATAGCACTATACTATTTTAACAAACTTGCATACTTTCAGTCGGAGAGACACTTAAAAAAACTTAAATTGTGTATTTGTCTTGTACAAAATCGACCAAAAAGCAAAAAAGTATCAAAAACTATCAATAAAAGATATTAGCTTTTACAAAAAAAGCATTACCTTTGCAACGTCTTAACAGAAACAAAAAGATACATTATACTATTAACTAACAAACTAAGTATGGATTTAAATTGCAGTAAACTATCTCTGCTGGCAGGATTGTGCACTACATTCCTGCTGGGCTATTCGCCCGTGATGTATGCCGCAGAGGGCAGTTCGCCACTGCCCAATGAGGTACAACAGGCGAAGAAGATTACTGGTACGGTGTCGGACGCCATGGGGCCCGTCATCGGAGCCAGTGTAGTTGTAAAGGGAACCTCGAACGGTGTTGCTACCGATTTCGACGGAAACTTTACGCTCAGTGTCAATCAGGGACAGACTATCGTCGTTAGCTACATTGGCTATTTGACGAAGGAAATCACGATTGACGCACGTAACAACTACCAGATTACTCTCGAAGAAGACAAAAAGATGCTTGACGAGGTTGTAGTCGTAGGTTATGGTACGATGAAGAAGAGCGACATCTCCGGTGCTTCGGTATCGTTGGGTGAAAGTGCCGTGAAAGGCTCTATCATCACTTCGCTCGACCAGTCGTTACAAGGTCGCGCAGCCGGTGTGTCTGCCGTGTCGACTTCTGGTGCGCCAGGTTCTTCATCAGCTATTCGCGTGCGTGGTACCGCTACCATCAACGCCAATGCTGAGCCGTTGTATGTGATTGACGGTGTACCCGTACAGAGCGGCGGCACGTCAGGTGCAAGCTATGGTTTGGGTGACGCGCTGGGTAATGGTTCGGTATCTACCATTTCTCCGCTGTCAACCATCGACCCATCCGACATCGTCTCGATGGAGATTCTGAAGGACGCCTCCGCTACCGCCATTTACGGTGCTCAGGGTGCTAACGGTGTCGTGCTGATTACCACCAAGCGTGGTAAGGCCGGTGACGCTAAGTTCACCTACAACGGCATGGCAGCATGGAACCGTCAGACGAAGCGCCTGGATATGATGAACCTGCGTGAATATGCAGAATATTACAACAGCTATGCCGAAGTAGGCGAAGCTTCTAACGTAGGCAACTTCAGCGATCCCTCGCTGCTGGGTAAGGGTACGAACTGGCAGGATGCCGTCTTCCAGACAGCCTTCCAGCACTCTCACCAGGTAAGTGCACAGGGTGGTTCGGACAAGGTGCAATACTACGTCAGCGGCAGCTATATGGATCAGGAGGGTACGATTATCGGTTCTGAGTTCAGACGTTTCTCGGCTCGTACCAACCTCGACGCACAACTGAAGAGTTGGTTGAAGATGAGCCTGAGTATCACATACTCTGACACGAAGGATGACCTGAAGCTGGCCGACTCTGACGAGGGTCTTATCGGTTACTCGCTGACCACCATCCCCTCTATACCTATATATAATGTAGACGGCACATATTCCAGCGTATCGCAGGAAGGCTATACCAATCCTAACCCCATCGCCATGGCAATGATGGACGACATCTTGCTGAAGCGTCAGAAACTGAATGGTAACATCTTCTTCGAGGTGACACCTATCCAGAACTTAGTCTGGCACACAGAGTTAGGCTTCGACTTAGGTTGGAACAAGGGTGAGACCTACGAACCGATGGTTGACCTCGGTACTTGGAAGCGTTCGAGCAACGAGAGCCGTATGCAGAAGAACTCCAGTACTTTCTGGCAGTTGAAGAACTACCTCACCTACAGCCGCACCTTCGGCAAACACTCAGCTACGGCCATGATCGGTCAAGAGTGCTGGGAGTCGAAGTACGACTATGTTTCTGTTTACAATACCGGTCTGCCCTCTGACGCTGTACACAATCCCGCTTTGGGTGCTGGTACACCGCAGATTGGCGCAGGCTTTGGTAGCAGTTCTATGGCTTCGTTCTTCACCCGTTGGACCTACAGCTACGACAACCGCTACAATGCTACTTATACCTATCGTTACGATGGTAGCTCGAACTTCGGTCCTAACAAGCGTTGGGCTGGTTTCCACTCGTTTGCAGCCAGCTGGCGTTTCTCCAACGAGAAATTCATCGAAGAGGCTGTCGGCAAATGGTTGTCGAACGGTAAGCTGCGTATCGGTTGGGGTCAGACTGGTAACTCGAGCATCGGTGGTTACAAATGGGGTTCTCCGCTTTCTACCATGGAGACCGCTCTGGGTACCAGCTACCGTCCTGCACAGATTGCCAATAAGGACATCAAGTGGGAAAGCCAGGAGCAGTGGAACATCGGTATCGACCTCGGTTTCTTCAACGACCGCGTCAACCTGACCGTCGACTGGTATAACAAGGAGTCGAAGGACATGCTGATGCAGCTGCAGTTGCCCTCATACATGGGTACTAGCGGTAACGGCTCCTCTGCCCTTGCTGCACCTTATGGTAACTACGGACAGATTCGCAATACCGGTGTCGAGATCTCGCTGAACACACACCCACTGGTTGGCAAGTTCGAGTGGGATGCTGACTTCCAGATTTCGTTCAACAAGAACAAGCTTGTCAGCCTCTCAGACGGTTCGAGCAACGCTCAGCTCATCGGTTATGGACAGTGGAGTGACGTAGTAAGCCTCACGCAGGCTGGTGAGTCACTCTATAGCTTCTACGGCTATGTGACTGACGGCGTCTATACCTCGTTGGAGGATATCGAGACCTCAGCAAAACCCGCTGCCTATCCGACGAATGGTGTGTTCTCGAAGAACTCCACCGTTTATGTTGGCGACATCAAGTATAAGGACTTGAACAGCGACGGTATCATTGACGAAAACGACCGTACAAACATCGGTTCGCCGCTGCCCAAGTACACCTTCGGTTTCAACAACACTTTCCGTTACAAGGGCTTCGACCTGAACATCTTCATCAACGGTTCTTATGGCAACAAGGTGGGTAACTACCTGAAGATGAAGTTGACACACATGAATTCGACATGGACCAATCAGCTGAAGGACGTGAACGGACGTGCCATCCTCACACCCATTGATGCCACCAAGGACTATTCGGCTGGTGTAGATCGTGGCGACGGACAGCTCATCTACAACTGGTATGATGATATACATAACGTAACGTTGAAGAACCCCGACGGCACCATGCCGCGTGCTACCATCAACGATCCGAACGACAACGACCGCTGGAGCGACCGTTACATCGAAGATGGAAGCTATATCCGTCTGAAGAATATCGCCCTGGGCTACAACTTCCCCAAGAAGCTTATCAGCCGCTGGGGTTTGGAGAGCCTGCGTCTTTCGTGCAACATCCAGAATCTGCTGACAATCACCAAGTATGACGGTTACGATCCTGAAATTGGTATCTCGACACAGAGCCCCAACGTCATGGGTCTCGATAACGCACGTTATCCCTCACCTACCACTTATTCGTTTGGTCTTAACGTATCATTCTAATTATATAAAGGAATAAGATTATGAAACTGAAAAATATCAAATATACAGCTGTTGCCGCACTTACAGCCCTCACGATGTCGTCGTGTGATGATTTCCTCGACAGACCGACAGAGGACAGCTACAATACGGACAACTTCTATCAGACCGCCGACCAGTGCCTCAGCAGTGTCAACTACCTGTACAACTCGCCCTGGTACGACTTCCAGCGTGGTTTCATCAAGGTTGGTGAAGTGCTCTCGGGTAACTATTACTGGGGTTCGTCACCTTATCTGACCTTTTCTGTGAATGGTTCCGACCAAGACCTGGTCAACATGTCCTATTCACTGTGGGCAGTCATCGGACATGCCACCACATTGTATAATTCACTGGAAGCTACCAGTGCTCCTAACAAGAACCAATGTCTGGGCGAATGCCTCACATGGAAGGCAATGGCCTATTTCTTCCTCGTCCGCTCATTTGGCGACGTGCCCATCATCCATAATAACTCCAGTCTGCTGGCTTCTGGCAACTACAACAGTCTGCCGAAAGTAAAGCGTTCCGACGTCTACGAATATATCATCATGACGCTGGAGAAAGCTATGGAGGATTTGGAAGGTGTGAAGAATCCTACCGCCGGACGCCTTGATTACTATTCTGCCGAAGCATTGTTGGCAAAGGTTTATCTCACCAGAGCCGGTGTCTCGGGTTCGCTCAATGCCAGCGACCTTGCAAAGGCTGCTGAACTGGCAAAAGATGTCATTGACAACTCCGGACGTTCGCTGTTGGAGAACTATGGCGATGTATGGAAGCTGACATCTAATATGGCATCTGAGAGCCTTATCGCATGGCGTTGGACAGTCGGTTCACAATGGACCAGTCAGAACACGCTGCAGAGTGACCTTGCCCAGGAAGGCATGGACGAATTCGGTGATGACTGGGGCGGCTGGAATGGTCTCTCTGTGGACATGCAGGAGGCTTTCGGCATCAAACTGCTCGAAAACCAGCCTGACGCATGGATCAACAACATCGACACCCGTCTGAAGGCTACGATGATGTTGCCAGGATTCTCATGGGACTACCTGTGGCGTGACCACGGAGGACTGGACTTCCTGCGTTTCCTCTATGACGATACCTATAATGCTGCTGCAACGGGAACCCTGCAGACTCCGACCGGAGCTAACTGCGTGAAGCACCTGTACGGAAATACTGCCGACCACGTGGCAGACCTGAATATCGCTCCTGCACGTATGGCATACGCACTCGCTACTCACATCCTGCGTCTGTCGGATATCTATCTGATCTATGCAGAGGCAAAGCTGGGTGCAAACCGTGCTACATCAACCGATCCCGATGTCATCGACGCCTTCTATGCCGTCCGCCATCGTGCTATTCCGAGCGGAACCCGTCCTACCAGCGTCTCTTGGGATGACATCTGGAAAGAGCGTCGTCTGGAGTTTGCTATGGAAGGCGACCGCTGGTACGACTATGTACGCGTCAGCTACTACAATTCTGACTTCTGCGTCAACGAGCTGGTCAATCAGAAGCGTAACGCCTATTGGGGTCTGAACGACCTCTATAAGGAGTACTACACCTCTGGCTCATGGAATCCCGATTCCTCGAAGCAGGGTTACGACACCTCTGTTGCTGCTCCTAATGTGAGCGTTTTGCTGCGTCCCGATTCTGAGATTGGCAAGAGCTACTTCGCACTGCCTATGTCGGCAGAGGACGTCCTCTACAATCCCAATCTGGGTTCTAACGTAGAAGGTATCCATGTCAACGTACGCGATACCTATAGTTACTAATCGTCAAAAGAATCTGTTATTATGAACAAGATGAAACAATATACGAAAGGATTGCTCTTTGCGTCGTTAGTCATGGCAGGCTTCACGCTGTCATCATGCAAAGACCAGCCTGACAAACACGAAGTGGCCGACGGTACACCCACGGTCAACTATGTCCGCTGCCTCTCGACAGAGGTACAAAACTACAACGATGCCTCGGACATGCATTATACCAACGGAGAATTGGTGGTTGAGGCTTCTCCCCAGAGCACGCTGGCGCTCATCGGAAGCAACCTGCGTAGTGTCTACGAACTCTATTTCAACGACCGCAAGGCTGTGCTCAATACCAGTTTCATGACCGACAATGCGCTCATCGTCGATGTGCCTAAGGACGTGCCCATCATGGTGACTGATAAGATCTACATGATTACCAAGTCGCAAGACACGGTTACCTACGACTTCCATGTCGTCATCCCGGCACCCGTCGTCACGTCTATGTCGTGTGAGTATGCCAAGCCCGGCGACCGTGTGACCATCACCGGTAGCTATATGGTGAACGATGCCGGTGTACCCCTCGAGGTATACTTCTGCGATGCCAGTGGTCAGAACATCCCTGCAACCATCCACAGCATTTCCGACGACTTCACTTCTGTGGAGGTCACCGTTCCTGATGGTGCTGCAGAGGGGCCCGTCACGCTAACATCTATCTATGGCACTGCACAATCCTCATTCCACTATCAGGATCACCGCGGCATGCTGTTCGACTTCGACAATGGCCGCACACAGCAGGGCTGGCATGCACGTACTATTACCTCCAGCGAAATGTCGCTCTCTGGCAACTACCTCGTCTTAGGCGAAGGTGCAACCATGAGCGAAGACGGTGGTTGGGACGATGGTAACAACTCGTTCGAATACTGGTGCGGCGACTGGAATACTCCTCAGAGCTATCCCGACCCACAGGGTGTCAGACTGTTCGACGTCGTTGACTTCTCGAAAGCAGAGAACATGAACCTAAAGTTCGAGATGTGCATCCCGTCCAGCAATGCCTGGGCAGCAGGTGCCATGCAGATTATCTTTGCTCCCACCAGCTACGTGACGCTCAGCGGCAACAGTCCCGACGTCTACGGCGATGCTGTTAATGGTGCCAACAACATCTTCTTCCGCTGTCCAGGTCAGAGCGACTGGGATAATAGTGATTACTTCTCCAAGAAGAATCCTCTGCCCCGTGCTCTCTATCGTCCCTGGACGACTACAGGTTCGTTCGACACCAATGGTGAGTGGATTACGGTAACAATACCTATCGCCTCCAGCTTTGTCTACAACTTCGACGGATCTGGCCTGCCATTCAGCCTGAAAGAGGAAGACTTCGCTAGCCTCACCATCTTCATCATTGGTGGCGGTGTCAATGGAACAGAGTGTAATCCCTACATCATGATTGACAATATCCGTGCAGTTCCCAATAAGTAACGACAACGAGTTAAACGAATTAAACGTATTAAGATAAGTATTATGAAAAAGATATATAGTCTATACACCCTGTTGGTGATGGCCCTCGTCGGGCTGTCGCTGACAGCGTGCAGCAACGACGACTTGGATACCAACCAGTATAAGGGTGGTTTCAGTCTGAACGCATACGGTCCCAATCCCGTCATGCGTGGCGGTACACTGCGCTTCGTGGGTAGCAACCTCGACCAGGTTGCCAGCATCCAGATTCCAGGTGTTGCAGCCATCACTAATTATGAAATAGTAAAGTCTGGTGTTCCCAGCGAGATTCGCGTGGTTGTTCCCAAGGATGGTCCTACTGAAGGATATATCACCCTGACGTCCAAGACCAACGAGACCATCCAGACAGTGAGTGAGCTCACCTATACCGAGCCTATCGAATTCGAGAGCTTCTCGCCCGCATCAGCTATGCCTGGCGACATTGTCACCATCAAGGGCGACTACCTCAACCTCATCTATTCGCTGGCATTTGCCGACAAGGTGATTATCAGCGAGGCTGACTTCCTCAAGCACGACCGATATACTATTGAGGTACGCGTTCCCGAGGAGGCTAAGACCGGTAAGATTGAACTCTACACTGCCGACCTCACCGTATCGTCCGATGAAGAGCTCGACTATCAGATCATC
>CADCDY010000062.1 GCA_902800245.1 uncultured Prevotellaceae bacterium | reverse complement strand
AAGCGAACCCTCACGAGTTCGCTCTCTAATGATATAAGTTTATGAATTTGAGTGTGTTCTACACCAAATGTATTACACGATGCCCTGAGCCATCATGGCGTTGGGCAGTCCAGCTCAGACGCTCAGAGTTCTGTGACATCTCAAGACCAGAAACTGATACACCACCAGCGTTAGAAGCCTTACCAGGAGCATAGAGGATCTTGGCATCCTGGAAAATCTTGATAGCCTCGGGCAGTGAAGGCATGTTAGCACCCTCAGCAACAGCGATAACACCATTGTCAATCAGGGCCTGAGCCTGCTCACCATTGATCTCGTTCTGAGTAGCGCAAGGCAGAGCGATGTCGGCCTTCTCGTGCCAAGGACGCTCACCAGCGTGATATACAGCGTTAGGATACTCCTCAGCATATTCCTTAATACGTCCGCGCTCAACGTTCTTCAGTTCCTTCACATACTCGAGCTTCTCGAATGTGATACCGTCAGGATCGTAGATATAACCGTCTGAGTCAGAAAGTGTCAAGGGGATAGCACCCAGTTGCAGACACTTCTCAGTAGCATACTGAGCTACGTTACCCGAACCAGAAATCAGGACCTTCTTACCCTTCAGTTCGATGCCACGGGTAGCGAGCATAGAGGTCAGGAAATATACGCAACCGTAACCAGTAGCCTCAGGACGGATCAGTGAACCACCGAAAGAGAGACCCTTACCGGTCAGCACGCCCTGGAACTGATGAGTCAGCTTCTTGTACTGTCCGAAGAGGTAACCAACCTCACGACCACCTACACCGATATCACCAGCGGGAACATCCTCATCAGGACCGACTACGCGATACAGTTCATTCATGAATGCCTGGCAGAAACGCATTACCTCAGCGTCGCTCTTGCCACGGGGAGAGAAGTCTGAACCACCCTTAGCACCACCCATAGGAAGTGTTGTCAGAGAGTTCTTGAAGGTCTGCTCGAAAGCAAGGAACTTCAGGATACCCAGGTTTACACTCTTGTGATAACGGAGACCGCCTTTGTACGGGCCAATGGCGTTGTTGTGCTGAATACGATAACCCATGTTGGTCTGTACATTACCCTGGTCGTCAGTCCATGTAATACGGAATTCGCAAACACGATCGGGGATGCAAAGGCGCTCAATCAGATTGGCCTTTTCAAACTCGGGGTGTTTGTTGTACTCTTCCTCGATGGTGGGAAGTACTTGACTTACGGCCTGGATGTACTCCGGCTCATTGGGAAATCTCTGTTTCAGTTCCTCTACAACTTTTGCTGCATTCATAATGTTAAATTTTTAATGTAATTATACTATTGATTGAAGTTATTTCTCATTTGCGGTTGCAAAATTATAGCAAAAAGTGGTAAAAACCAAACATTTCGTCACTTTTTTTACGAAAACGCTTACGTTTTGATACTTAATTGATATATATCAAGGCAAAATGCCTCAAAACGGCAAAACTTTTGTGTGCGGATACAAAAAAAAGATGTGCACGAAGAAAGTTCTTCGCGCACATACATTATTATTTTAAAGGAGTAGGTGAATTACTCGCCTTTCTCCATCTTAGCCTTCAGCTCAGCCAGTACGTCAATGTCGCCCAGCGTGGTGCTTGCAGCTACGTTCTCAATCTTTGGTGCGTCGTCCTTCTTAGGAGCACGAGCCTTCTTGGCAGCTGCCTTCTCTTCACGCTTTGGATCCTCGAAAGTGCGGCTGTGAGAGAGAATGATGCGCTTGCTGTCCTTGTTGAACTCAATCACCTTGAAGGGCAGAGTCTCGCCCTGAGCAGCCTGTGAACCATCCTCCTTGACGAGGTGCTTAGGAGTTGCGAAGCCCTCAACGTTCTCGTCGAGCTGTACAACGGCACCCTTCTCGAGCAGTTCGATAATCTTACCATCGTGGATAGAACCAACGGTATACTTAGCCTCGAATACATCCCAAGGATTCTCCTCGAGCTGCTTGTGGCCAAGGCTGAGACGACGGTTCTCTTTGTCAATATCGAGAACGACAACGTCGATCTGTGCACCAACCTGAGTGAACTCAGAAGGATGCTTAACCTTCTTGGTCCAGCTGAGGTCGCTGATGTGAATCAGACCATCAACACCCTCTTCGAGCTCTACGAATACACCGAAGTTAGTGAAGTTGCGAACCTTAGCGGTGTGCTTGCTGCCAACAGGATACTTCACTTCGATAGCCTCCCAAGGATCTTCCTTCAGCTGCTTGATGCCGAGAGACATCTTACGCTCGTCGCGGTCGAGAGTGATGATCACAGCCTCTACCTCGTCGCCTACCTTCAAGAATTCTTGAGCGCTACGCAGGTGCTGGCTCCAAGACATCTCGCTGACGTGAATCAGACCCTCAACACCGGGCTGAATCTCAACGAATGCACCGTAGTCGGCAATAACGACTACCTTACCCTTCACGTGGTCACCCACCTTGAGGTCAGCATCCAGAGCATCCCAAGGATGAGGAGTGAGCTGCTTCAGACCAAGGGCAATGCGCTTCTTCTCTTCGTCGAAGTCGAGGATAACGACATTGATCTTCTGGTCGAGCTCAACAACCTTGTGAGGATCGTCAACACGACCCCAGCTCAGGTCTGTGATGTGGATCAGTCCGTCAACACCACCCAGGTCTACGAATACACCGTAGCTGGTAATGTTCTTGACAACACCTTCCAGAATCTGACCCTTCTCGAGTTTCGACATGATTTCCTGCTTCTGAGCCTCGAGCTCGGCCTCGATGAGAGCCTTGTGAGAAACAACAACATTGCGGAACTCCTGGTTGATCTTCACGATCTTGAACTCCATCGTCTTGTCTACGAACTGGTCGTAGTCGCGTATGGGATGAACGTCGATCTGTGAGCCGGGCAGGAAGGCCTCGATGCCGAATACGTCGACAATCATACCACCCTTCGTGCGGCACTTGATGTAACCATTGACAACCTCCTGAGCCTCCAGGGCTGCATTGACGCGGTCCCAAGACTTCGACAGGCGAGCCTTTTTGTGAGAGAGCACGAGCTGACCTTTCTTGTCCTCAGCGTTCTCTACATAAACCTCAACGACATCGCCGGCTTTCAGGTCAGGATTGTAACGGAATTCAGAAGCGGGGATGATACCGTCGCTCTTGTAGCCGATGTTAACGACTACCTCTTTCTTGTCTACGCTGATAACCTTACCGTCAACGACTTGATGTTCGCTAACCTTGTTGAGGGTTTCGTCGTACGCCTTGTCAAGCTCTTCCTTGCTGACATTAACTGCCAGACCATTCTCAAACTGTTCCCAATCGAAATCCTGTAATGGCTGGACGTTCTTTGTTAATTCTGACATAAATAAAATTTGTTGCCCAATCTCTCGATGGGCTAAGATCTGAACAGACGTTTATCAGACCATCTTTTAAAGGGTTAATTATTACTAGGAGTCAGCGCCTGTTCTGGCTCCTATTTCCCCCTTTGGGGAAAATCGGAGTGCAAAGGTACAACTATTAATTGAAAATTGGGAGTTGAGAATTGACAAACGTTATGATATTTACGTTTTTTTAACGTTTCTCGCCTTCGGCAGCCTTTGTTTCCCGTTTTTTCAGGTTAAAAAGGTCGCTCCATCCGTTGAAATCTTTCTTCAGGATGATACCTATTCCTTGTGTGTTGAGCGACGAACGAGTGAAATATCGGTCGTTGGTCTGGTTGTACACTTTCAGCGCCAGGTTGCCGCTAGGGAATAACAGGTAGCGGATGTCAAAATCGCCAATAAACGAAGGTGTTGCAGTCCTGACATTATCACGATATCCGAACTGTCCATTAATTAGCAGGCGGTTGTTTAGCAGACGTCCGTTAATGATGCCCTCGTATTCAGCATTATTCCAGCCCTCGTCGCCTGTCGAGATATTGGCACCGAAGTTCCAGTTATTGCTTTTGATGACTTGCCCCAGCATGGAATTGAGCTGTCCGCTAAGGGTTCCTGATAGCAGACTTTGCATGGCCAGTGATGTGCTGCTACGAGCTGACTCGCTTTCAGCAGCATTATTGGCACCCTGCGGATAGAAACGACCGATAGCCAACAGATACACAACCTGCTGTCGCATCTCGTCTTGATTGTTGATAAGACTTCGAACCATCTGCTTTTCGTCGCTGTTGACGTTCATGATGTCGAGGTCAAAGTCTACGATGGGTGCTCTCGGCTGTCCTGTGATATTCATCAGACAGTTGACGCGAACCGTGTTTGAGAACGACTGTCCGATATTGAGGTCTGACAGGCTCACTCCGTTGACAATATGTTGCGCCTGTAAATCCAGTCGTGCGTCGTAGGGATCGCCTCCGAATACTATTGTTCCACCTTCGCGGAAAGTGAAGTCTTTCTTGATGACGTTTTGAATGGTGATGTTGTACGTCCCTTCCGTCACTTCGTAGTTACCAAACATGTTGAAGCCCCCCTTGTTATAGTAGGTTGCCTGCAAGTCGCCACGCCCTCTAAGTGTAACATAATCGCCTGTCCGCGCATCCATCAGTAAGCGTATCTGCGCATCAGGTGTCGCATTGATTTTCAGTCGCATGGTGAGGTCACTGCGGTAGTTGTCGTTAATGATGGCAGTATTGCTTGTTTTAGCAGGTTTATCCGCAGTTCCCCATTCTATGAATTCCTGACTGGTGACGACCTCTGGACTGGAGGCATTATAGACGTAGAAGGAATTCTTCTGTGGTGTGATATCGGCCTCGATGATTGTCTCATTTTCCCGTCCGTGAATAGCCGCTTTGCCTTGTGCGAATACTGTGCCGTAGAACGTGTCTTCACCAAAATCCGGAAAATCGTATGCCAGCAGATTCTGGGCGTCTACATAGATGTCGAATGTCAGGTTGGTCAGTTCCTGATGGTGAATGCCGCCCGTCATCATGCCCTGATTACCATATATGTCGTAAACGGAGCAGTTGACGAACTCTATCTCGTTGGGTATCATGCGGATAGTGTCATTACGCATTTCATAGGTGCATCCTAAAGCGGTTACGTGTGCATTACCATTGAGTACCAGTTCACCCGTAAGATTGATGGCGTCTAATGGTCCGATGAGTCTCACCTGTCCGTTGCTGTGACCACTGACATCGCTGCAGAAACTGCTGGTGAACGACTTGGCAAAGTCAAGGTAAGTACCTTCTGCGCGGATATCTAAATCGATGTAGTTGCGCTCTGGTGATACATAACCGTTGATGAAGGTTTTGGCTTCTGGACCATCGTCGGCAATGGCGTGTATGTCTATCTGCTTTTCCTCAACATTCCAGTTTACTTTGGCATCGAGTGTTCCCATGCGGCCTCCTTCAAACTTAAACTGTTCTACTTTCAGCGCTCCGTTGGCTTGAAGATTTCCTAGGATGCCGTTCGCACTTCCGCTTCCCGTTGCCAGTCCGCTGAAGGATACGGCGTGGAAGTTGATGAGATTCAAAACGTAACTGATGTCAATTTCTTTGAGGTTAAATTTCAGCGAGTCGAGATTGTTGTCAGATGCTGTGCCGTCCACCATGAGGTATTGCTGGTCGTGACGGATGGCGAAATTGTTGATGTCTAACCGCTTGTCGTAATAAGTGATATGACAAGGCATCACATTCCATTCAGCATCGTGTACTGTCACCTTCGACGATGCGATGTCCAAATTAGTTATCTGCTTGCCCTCTAACGTCGTATCAAAACTGGCCATAGCCGTAATCTTACCATTCATGCGTTCTGCCTTGTGATTGTCCCAAAGCAACGATGTGGTCAGCTTGTTGTCATAGGCGCTGCTTGTTACCTGCAGGTCCCATTTCTCACCGTCATCCATCAATTTTGTGACACTCAGGTCGCAAAGCAGCGTGTTCATGGGCGAAACAATATTCAGATGGCATTTGTCATATTGACTGTCGTTATAGAACAGCTGTGGAATCTCACACTCGATGTTCAGCTGGCGTGTCATGTCGTTTACGGTACCATGCAAGGTCAGGGGTTTCGTCAACTTAACGGGAACCTGTAATAGATGCTCCATCCAGTCCGACTTCCGAATGGTGGCGTCAATGGCAAAGTTGTTGTGAGTATTAGGATTCACCTTTGGCAGCCCGGGCAGGGTTGGCAGCTTGGAAGCCACGAAATTCGTGATACTCTGCACGAGTGTCCTGTAGTCAAAGTCCCCTTTGATGCTCGCATCGCAGAAATCGCTGTTCATGAGAATTTGGTGGATGTCGTTCTCGTAGCCGGATGCTATATGTAATGAATCCATTTTGTAGTTTTCTTTCTCCGAGGTCATCGTCAGATCTGTCACATCAATACTGCCAATGACATCGTTGGTGCCGCTACCTATGAGATCGGCTTTCACATCGGCAGCAAAACGGGCATTTCCCCATTGGTCGGAAAGTCGGATGGCCTGAGGCGAAAACTGGCTGACGGAGGCTTCCACCTGAATGTTATCTACTTCTCCTGCCCGTTTCATCATGCCTTCTACAGTCAATCTCAAGTTAGGGTCATCAATGCTCAACAGTCCATGAATGTCGTTAGGACTATAGAGTCCGTTCACAGCAATGTTCTGGTATTGATATCCATTGTAGTCGAAGTGGTTGATGTTCCCGTCTGCCTCGATGGATATGTCGCCTTTCTCAGGAAGTTTTCCGTTGAGGCTGATTTTCGTGGCTAACGTGCCGAATTTGTCGTCGGCCAGCAATTGTCGCAGATTGATGCCGTCCGTATTGATGTTTCCGCTGAATGTCCGCTGTCTGTCAAGCGTCAGGCTAAGTGCCACGCTGCCGGCATCTGTTGCCAGTCGGCTGTTGGTGGTCACCTCGCTGACACCTGTTCCCTTGACAAATCCTTTCATGTGGATATTTCCCAAGCGGGTTATGACAGCAGGAACCTCCACTTGCTGCCCTTTCAGGTTCTCGGAAATGAAGTTGATGGTCTTGTCGGAAAGTCTGAGGTCTTTGATGTCTGCAAGCCAAGTGGGCTCCGACAGCGTGAGATTTCTGACCCATCCGTCAATGTTGACGTCGATGTCGCCAGTCGTCGAACTTACCAAAAGGTCGGAAACGTCGATGTCCTCGCCGCGTCCTCGGAAGAATGCCGAGAGCTCGAGTGTGCTGTTGAATGTCTTGAACGACGGTAGCAGACATGCCAGATCCGACAACGTAATGGTCGATGGTTCGATACTTCCCTTGTAGCTCAGCGACGGGATAATAAAGCGGTCATCCTTGAATTGGTATTTTGCTTCTATGTCACCCAAAGCAACATCAGTACCGGGCATCTTCAGTTCGAAATCCTGTAAAAGGCTATAGTTCCTTCCGCCTTCGTATCTGAATGCCAGACGGTCAATCTGCAGTCCGGATTTTTCCTTCAGAGCCATACGCTTGAGATTAACGCAAAGTGAATCCTCAGTCAGCGTCTTAACAATGGCATGAATACTGATGTCGCTGATATTCAGATGGTTGGGATTCAGCACTTCAGGCGTCTCGGGCTTGTCAAAACGGTCGAACTGGATGCTGGAGTGTCGCATGATAAGCGAATTGCAGCGCAGGTCGAGCGGTGATGTGTTGGTGGTGTCTTTCGAGGCCAGCGAGTCGAGGGCAAATTGGAAGTTTGGCTTGCTCAGCGAGTCGCGTTGGTAAAAGACGCCATGAACACCGAACATCTGTCCTGTGGCAATCGATATCTTACCTTCAGTTAAAGGCACTATGTCGACGGTAGCTGATAGTCGTCGGGCTAACAGCATATCGTTGCCCATCTGGTCGCGTATCACCACTCCGTAAAGCGTCAGACGGTTGGGAATTCCGATGTCTGCTCTGCTGATGGTGACGCTGGTGCCCAGTTTTTTTGCGGCCATTGCTGCCAGTTTGCCGCCCAGCCATTCCTGCATGGCAGGTATCTTGAATGTCAGAATGAACAAAAGGTACAGTCCCAAAACGGTCCATACGACGATGCTGATTATGTACTTCAATACCTTCAAAACTGACAAATTGGGATAGCAAAACGCGATGTCTGCCACGAATTTTGGTACAAAATTACAAGAAAAAGTTGTGATTCGGTTTAATTTTGCACTTTTTTTCTTTATAATATACCATTTTTTTAGTAATTTTGCACCATTCATAGAGAAAACTATTCAAATTCATTTTAATAATGGCAAATGTAATCAAGTTACACAAAGGCTTGGACATTCACCTTCAAGGACGAGCTGAGGAGAAATTGATTCAGTTGAAGTCGAACGGCAAGTACGCACTTGTTCCCGACGATTTCGAGGGAGTTACTCCGAAAGTTGTAGTCAAGGAGGGCGATAAAGTCAAAGCCGGGGATGCCTTGTTTGTCAACAAACAGTATCCCGAAGTGAAGTTTGCCTCACCAGTGAGCGGAACAGTCCGCGAAGTGGTGCGTGGCGAACGTAGAAAAGTGCTCTGTATCAAGGTGGATGCCGACGCGCAGCAGGAGTTCGTGGACTTCGGCAAGAAAGACGTCAGCAGCCTGACAGGCGAGCAAGTGATTAACGCATTGTTGGAAGCTGGTCTTTTCGGCTACATCAACCAGTTGCCTTATGCTGTTTCGACGAATCCTAGCGCGCAGCCTAAGGCGATTTTTGTCTCTGCCCTGAGAGATAAGCCGCTGGCAGGCGACTTCGATTTCGAGGTAAAGGGTCAGGAGGCTGATTTCCAGACTGGTCTGACGGCTCTGTCTAAGATTGCCAAGACCTATTTGGGTTGTGGCGTTCATTCCAGCTTTGAGAATTACAAGGACGTCGAAGTAACGGTGTTCGACGGCAAGTGTCCTGCTGGCAATGTTGGCGTTCAGGTGAACAACATCGATCCAGTGAACAAGGGCGAGGTGGTTTGGACCATCGGTGATCCTACTGTAGTGCTGTTCATCGGTCGTCTGTTTAATACGGGCAAGGTGAACTTGTGCCGCAGAGTTGCGCTCTGCGGTAGTGAGGTGAACAGCCCTGCTTATGTGGACATGCTGGTGGGCGAAGAGCTCTCGACGCTGCTCAGCAATAGCTACGACGCCTCGAAAAGCGTGCGCATCATCAATGGCAATGTACTGACAGGCCGCCCAACTACCAAGGACGGATTTCTGGGTGCTCACACCTCTGAGATTACCGTTATTCCCGAGGGTAACGATGCTGACGAGATGCTGGGTTGGATTCTGCCACGTTTCAAGCAGTTCTCCGTGAACCGCAGCTACTTCTCTTGGCTGTGCGGCAAGAAGAGCTATGCACTCGATGCCCGTGTGAAGGGTGGCGAGCGTCACATGATTATGAGCGGCGAGTACGACAAGGTGCTGCCGATGGATATTTACGGTGAATACCTCATCAAGGCCATCATCTCTGGCGATATTGACCGTCAGGAGGCGCTGGGCATCTACGAGGTTGCTCCCGAGGACTTTGCTCTTGCAGAATTCGTGGATTCTTCTAAACTTGAGTTGCAGCGCATTGTGCGTGAAGGTCTGAACATTTTACGTAAAGAAAACGCATAAGACTATGAGCTTTTTAAGAAATTATCTCAATAAGATCAAGCCGAACTTCGAGGAGGGTGGCAAGCTTCATGCCTTCCGCTCGGTGTTCGACGGCTTTGAGACCTTCCTCTATGTGCCTAACGACACAGCGAAGGCAGGTGGCGTGAACATTCACGACGCCATCGACTCGAAGCGCATTATGAGTATGGTGGTTATCGCCCTGATGCCCGCCATGCTGTTCGGAATGTACAATATCGGCTATCAGAACTATGCTGCTGCCGGCACACTGGCCAGCGCATCATTCTTCGAAATCTTCATCTACGGCTTCCTCGCTGTGCTGCCAAAGATTCTGGTGAGCTACATCGTAGGTCTGGGCATCGAGTTTGCCTGGGCACAGTGGAAGGGTGAGGAAATCCAGGAGGGTTACCTCGTTTCGGGTATCATCATCCCGCTTATTATTCCTATCGGCTGCCCACTGTGGATGCTGGCGCTGGCCTGCGCATTCTCAGTCATCTTCTGTAAGGAGATTTTCGGTGGCACGGGTATGAACATCTTCAACCCCGCTGTTGCAGCCCGCATGTTCCTCTTCTTCGCTTATCCTTCGAAGATGACGGGCGACACCGTTTGGGTGGCTCAGAACTCAATCTTCGGTCTGGGTAACGACCTGCCCGACGGATTCACCGCTGCTACACCACTCGGTCAGCTGGCTCAGAACATCACCCCCGATGCTTCTATCCTTGATATGGCCCTCGGATTCATCCCAGGTTCTATCGGTGAGACATCGCTCATTGCCATTGCCATCGGTGCTTTCATCCTGCTATGGACGGGCATCGCTTCTTGGCGCACCATGATTAGCGTGTTCGTTGGCGGTATCGCCTTTGCCTTGCTGTTCGAACAGACTGGTCAGGGTATGACTTGGTGGCACCACTTTGTGATGGGTGGTTTCGCTTTCGGTGCTGTGTTTATGGCTACCGACCCTGTCACCTCATGCCGCACCACTACCGGTCAGTACATCTACGGCTTCCTGATTGGTGCTATGGCCATCATCATCCGTGTGATGAATGCCGGCTATCCGGAGGGTATGATGCTTGCCATCTTCTTTGGTAATATGTTTGCTCCTACGATCGACCACTTCATCGTTGAGCGCAATATCACAAAACGTTTAAAGAGAGGAGGTACCAAATGAAACTGAACACAAATTCTAACGCGTACATTATTATATATAGCGCGATCATGGTGGTTATCGTTGCTTTCCTGCTGGCGTTTGTCTATCAGGCCTTGAAGCCTATGCAGGATGCTAACGTGGCTCTCGATGTGAAGAAACAAATTCTGTACTCGCTCAACATCCGCAACCTTGATGGTGCTGAGGCTGAGGCCAAGTACAACGAAGTTGTAAAGAGCGAACCAGGAGGAAGTGGAGAATTCACCCGAGAGTGTTATGATTGTGTAGTTGATGGCAAAAAGCTCCACGTTTGTCCTTTGAAAGGTATGGGACTCTGGGGCGGCATTAGCGGCTTTATTGCTCTGGAAGATGACTGGGATACTGTCTATGGCGTCTATTTCAATCATGAGAGTGAGACGGCAGGCTTGGGAGCAGAAATCAAGGACTCGCAGGCTTGGCAGGAGAAGTTCATCGGAAAGAAACTTCATAAGGACGGTGTTGACGGCATTGCTATTTCTGTTGTAAAGAAAGTAACAGACCCTGAAACACAGGTTGATGCCGTAACGGGCGCCACCTTGACGTCGAATGGCGTTAGCGATATGTTGCAGGAATGTCTGAAAGGTGTGGTAAAACATGTTGAGTCAGTACCGTTTGATTCATTAAAAACCAATTTAAAACAGTAAAGCTATGGCACTATTCAGTAAACAGAATAAAGAGGTTTTCACCAATCCGTTGAACCTCGACCATCCTATACTTGGACAAGTATTGGGTATCTGCTCGGCTCTGGCTGTCACAGCGCAGCTGAAACCTGCCATCGTAATGGGTCTCGCTGTGACGGTCATCACCGCCTTTGCGAATGTTATTATCTCAATCATCCGCAACACTATCCCTAACCGCATTCGTATTGTGGTTCAGCTGGTGGTTGTGGCTGCGCTGGTAACTATCGTTAGCCAGATTCTGAAGGCTTTCGCTTATGATGTTAGCGTTCAGCTCTCTGTGTATGTAGGTCTTATCATCACCAACTGTATCCTGATGGGTCGCCTTGAGGCGTTCGCCATGCAGAACAAGCCCTGGCCTTCGTTCCTCGACGGTGTAGGCAACGGCTTAGGTTACGCTATGATTCTGGTCATCGTGGGTGCCGTTCGTGAGTTGCTCGGACGTGGTTCACTCTTAGGTTTCCAGCTCATTCCCGATGCCTGCTACGACTTCGGCTATGTGAACAACGGTATGATGACGATGCCTGCTATGGCGTTGATTCTCGTGGGATGTGTGATTTGGGTTCATCGTGCTTACTTCTACAAGGAAAAATAAGCAACGGACTTACGCGGACTAACACGGACAGTCTGTAAAAGTCCGCTGTCGTCCGCTGCAAAAAAGAATATGATTATGGAACATATAATTAGTTTATTATTCCGTTCGATTTTTGTCGACAATATGATCTTCGCTTTCTTCCTCGGCATGTGCTCTTATCTGGCTGTGTCGAAGACCGTGAAGACTTCGCTGGGACTCGGTCTTGCTGTGACTTTCGTGCTTACCGTGACTGTTCCCGTCAACTATCTGTTGCAGACCAAGGTGCTGGGCCCCGACTGCCTCGTTGAGGGTGTCGACCTCAGCTATCTGTCGTTCATCCTCTTCATCGCCGTTATTGCCGGTATGGTGCAGTTGGTTGAGATGACGGTAGAGAAGTATTCGCCCTCGCTCTATGCAGCGCTGGGTATCTTCCTGCCTCTGATTGCAGTAAACTGCGCTATCATGGGTGCATCGCTGTTCATGCAGCAGCGCATCCTGATGGACCCCACTAACTCGCAGGCCATCACCAGCGTTTGGGATGCCATCGTCTATGGCTTCGGCTCTGGTATCGGTTGGGCACTGGCCATCGTGGCTATGGGTGCCATCCGCGAGAAGATGCAGTACTCGGATGTGCCCAAGCCTCTGCAGGGCCTCGGCATCGTGTTTATCACCGTGGGCCTCATGGCTATGGCTATGATGTGTTTCTCAGGCCTTAACATATAATGGTCAATGTTCAATGTTAAATGTTCAATGAATTTATGGCACAGTTTATAGCATATAGTATAGGGGTTTTCCTCGCGGTAATCATCCTGCTGGTGATTATCCTGTTGGTGGCTAAGAAGTATCTCAGCCCCAG
>CADCDY010000061.1 GCA_902800245.1 uncultured Prevotellaceae bacterium | reverse complement strand
GCTCTTTCTGATGATGCTGGCGACGACAAGTGTCGATGCACAGAGCTTCGACTTGTACTTCTCGAACAATGTTACCGATGTTGAGAACTTGAACGATGAGACGATAGAAGAGTACCAGAATGGGCTGAAGTGGACCAAGATAGACCATAGCACGCAGAATGTCTACAGTAACTACGTGGAGGTGAACGAGGTGAAGCAGATGTTTGCTTCCACCCGTATGAAGACGCGTGCCGACCAACAGCAGTTCTGGCGTATGCGCGACCACTCGCTGCTCTGTTTCCGTATCAACAGCGGCGACGGCAAGACGGGCGAATATGGTGTACAGGCCAGCGACGGCTACGGCACCGTACTCTCACTGACCGTGACGAAGTATTTCTACTCCAACATCCCGCTGCAGGATAAGCCCATAGAGTTCAAGGTATGGAAGATCGGCGAGGTGGGCGACACGGTGCGCTTCAAGTATGCCAGCGACGACTGGGACGACGAGCAGCTCTACATCTTCCAGCTGGACTCCAAGCGCCAGTTGGACGGCGAGAGCTATACGCTGGAGTATGACCTGAGCTATGCCGACGCGGATGGCGACCTGCAGGAGGAGAAGCACTATCTCGAATTGAAGAACCGTAACTTCCAGTCTTTCTATGTCTCTCCCGACAAGACACTGGGCGACATCTTCCTGATGTCAGGCAGTACGACGGCCCCTAAGGAAGGCCAGAAGAAACTGCGTCTGAACCTGAAACGTCTCATCCCCGGCGTGACCCCCTACAACAAGTATTCCGACCTGACGCTGACCACGCGCTTCGAGCTCGACAAGCACGAGAACCGCGAGCTGGTGAACTTCAACTGGATAGGCTCCGGTCTGTACGAGCGTTTCGACACACTATACGTCAAGCTCAAGAAGCCCAATGGCGACGACATCCGGTCGGCCCGCATGAATGTGGTGCAGGTGGATGAAGACGGTAACGAGGTGCTGGGCGGAGCGCCCGTGAAGTATGAGGGTTGGGACGAAGGCCGCAAGGTGCACAAGGTGCTCACCAACGGCAATCCCGCCTACATTGAGATACTTCCTCCGGCTAAGAGCAACACCTTCTACCCGATGGTGCTGAAATACCGCGGTGCCACCGACCCCCTGACAAACATTGTCGACGAGGAGCGCTGCGTGGCTGAGGCCATGGCCGTCCTGGGCAACGTCAACTATGCCGACTTCGCCATCAGCAGCCAGAGGTTCAAGGCGCTGAACGACGAGAAGCGTATTGTCATGTATCGCGGCGAGGAGCACGCCTTGGTGACGCTGAAGGAGTACGACCTCACCGGACGCGCCCTTACCGACGAAGTATCTTTCTCGGCCGACGGATGCCAGAACGGACTGAAGATTTTCAAGGGCGTACCCATCCAGAAGTACGGCGAGCTGCTCGTCACCTTCTCCACGGCTAAGAACGGCGCACGCGCACTCCGTCGCGCCATGGCCAACGCCCCCGAGCTGAAGGTCTACGCCGTCAACAATAACAATGCACTGCTGCAGACCATCACCCCCCAGGACGGATCCACGTCAGTGAGCTTCTCGAAGTTCGAGCGCGACTACTACGACGTCGGCTATGACCTCACCGAGATGACTCTCGACTCCCTGTGCCGGCTGAAGCTCGTCTCGGGCAAAAAGGTCTACGACAAGCTGCCCTACTTCTCCCGATTCCTCTTTGACCGGGAGGCGTCAGATGATCAGACTAAGAATGGTGTCAACGATCTTACCGACAACGTCACGAAGGGCGACAAAGACAAGCCTTTCGGCTACGACATGGATGGTGCCTTTTCCTTTGGAATCCCCGCCAACTTAAGGATAGAGACCCCCCTCAAGGGATTCACTATCAATACGTCGATCTACATTGATTTTCTGAAGAAAGTCATGAACTACAAGTTTACTGCCCAGTACAAGAAGGCCAACAAGTACCAGGACCAAAATGGCAACCCCGATGGCAGCAAGATGTCGAAGATGCGTGAGGACTTCGAGACGTACCGTGATTGGGACAGGCTCAGAACATCAGACAGTCAAGGCCATGAGATTCTCCTTAAGGAAAAGGGTGCTACCGGTGGTCTTCCCGTAGATAATGACCAGCTGAAACTCGACTCCTGGGTGTTTAAGGAGTTCGACGATATCTTCTCTCTGCCAACGCCCGGCTTTACCATCACCGGCGGTGTCAAGTTGGCAGGCACCGTTGGCAATCTGGGCAAACTCAAGAACAAGGATGGTTCAGCCAAGAATTCGCTAACCATCACCTATGGAAATTTATTCCTCAAGTTTGCCTATGGCGCCATCATCAAGAACCCTATCAAGATGCTGAGCGAGAGGTATCCTGCACTGGGCACCATTGGCAATTTTCTCGAAACGAATACCAAATGGCTCACCATCAACGCATTGGCTGAGGCAGCGCTGGATATTAGCATTGGATTCAAGAACTATCGCGCAGCTGACTACGGATGGAGCGACAGAACGGAGTGTCTTTTAATACAGGCCATGTTGACAGGTCGTGGCGGCGTTGATGCCTGCATACATACCCCGCCCAACGGCTATCTGCACCTTCAGGCCGGTGTGCGTGCCGGTGCCAAGCTCGGTGTGGGCTATTCCTTCGTACAAGCCCTTACAAATAGCCACCATGATCACGGCGGAAAGTTCGTAGGTCTGGTAGGCGTTGAGGGCTATGCGTTCGTTCGTGGCTTCATACTCAATGGCAAGGTTTCAATGGAGGCACATCTCGGAGACCAGATACTCTTCCCCAAGGACAACAGCGACAACCCCTTCCACCCCAAGTATCCTTCGTGGGCCATCAATTCACCCCGTCAGCAGCCGATCAGCTCATACTGGAACAATCCGAGCTTGAGTGCGAATCCCGTCTCGCTTTGGAACACGACGGCTGACAGCGATGAGCAGACGGGTGCAGAGAGTGTCGTCTATGGAAAGGAGATTGTCACTGACGTGGCCAGTACGGCTAACCCGCACTTCCTCGACGAGCACACCATCGTCTATGACGTGCCAGCCACTGCCGACGACCTCAACAGTGCACATATCGCCCTGATGGACACTAAGACCAAGACCGTGCAGCGACTCTCGAAGGAAGGCGTGAAGGCCACCAATCACATGCGCTCGAAGAACACCTCGCACGAGGTGGTGGTCTATGAGGAGATGACACGCCCCATCACCGCCGAAGAGGTCAGTGCCGACCCCAATGGCGAACAGCTGGCACGTCAGCAGAGCATCGTGGCCCACGTACGCGACAACGACGAGAATGCCCCCGACATGGACTGGCACCGTTCTGTGGTGTGTGCCGCCGATGGCGACCTCGTCAACATCAAGCCCGTGGTCACACAGCAGGAGGACGGACGCGTCGCCTGCATCTGGCAGCAGGGACACATCGTCCCCATCAGCAGCCAGGCCCGCCAGATCTTCGCTAAGCGCAGGGCCGCAGCCGCTGCATTAGCCTCAGAAACCCAAGAAGCCACAGAGGCCAATGACTCTACCGAGATGATGCTCGAAGCCGGCTTCTCGACGGCCATGAACGGACACCTCATGCTCTCGGTCTTCGACCACGGCGTGTGGAGCAAACCCGTCCCTCTCTTCGAACTCAACGAGACAAACGTCGTTAAGCAGTATGACCTCGTCATGCGCAACGACACCGTGCTCGTCGGCATGAATATGACACGCAACTTCTACGACGACGAGAAGTGCGCCAACCAGTTCACATACGCTTCTATACCCTTCAATACCATGGAGCCCGCCTATGTCCAGGAGCAGCTGCACCCCATGCGCTTCTTCATGAACCGCGTCGGCGACAATGCCGTCATCGCCATGCTCTACGAGAAGAACGACACGCTGTCGGACATCTTTGTGAAGACTGTCGCCATGGACGGCCACGCCAATGGCTCCGGTGGCAACAACCTCGGTGCCCGCTTCTGCTCACCTAATCTCGTCAAGGTGATATGCGACCGCGAGGCGGCCAACCTCGACGACTTCGCCATCCTGTGGGCTGAGATGAGTAACACCGTACGTGGTGACAACTCCACCGCCCAGACCAGCGGCGAGGCACGCCTGATACTCAACGCATCGCGCATCTCACTCCAGCCATCCTTCTTCGTCACCGCACCACTGACGATGGGAGCCGAGACGGAGGGCATGCTCTTGCACGACTTCGACGGATTCCTCGACGACCAGCACATGAAGGTGGTCTACTCCCTGAGCAGTCTTCAGGGCGACAAGGGCGTCATCATGGAGAACGAGCGCTACTTCAGCAACGGATACCTCTTCGATGTCAACGTCAACAACGAGGCACTGCTGAGCAGCAACACACTGCCCGTCACCGTCACCGTCTACAATACCGGCACGTCGCCTATCAGCAACGTCACGCCAACCATCAACGGACAGACGTTCAACCTCGAGGAGTCATGGGTACAGCCACTCAGCTATCGTGACTTCAGCATCGAGTATCCCATCGACGACAACTTCAGCGGCTATCTGGAGACATCCGTCAAGGTGGACTACCGCAACGTCTTCCGTGCCAAGTACCACGCCCTGCATCGCAGCAGGAGCCTGGAGACACAGACCTCGAACGTGTACAAGACGCGCGCCTCGCTCGCGGACATAGAACTGCGCATACTCGGACAGGACATCGAGGACGGCATCAACACCTTTGCCGTCGAACTCACCGACCGCTCCGTCAGAGGACTGCGCCCCAATCACCACGTCCTTGTGGGCCTCTATTCCCAGCCGGCAGGCAGCTTCCCCATCTCCGACCAAGCCGTGACGATGGTGCGAGCATCCGATTTCGAGATTATCGGCGGCCAGCGCAAGGCCTACGCCAAGGTGGCCATTCCCGGCATCGTCGAGACGACATCAGCCTATATGCAGTGTCACGTCATCGACGAGTCGGTCACCGACCCCGCCGAGGACCCCTCTGTGGAGAACCGCCAGTTTGTTGACAACGTCCACATGGTCTATCTCCAACCCAGCAACGACCCCACCGACATCACCTCCGTGCGTTTCGAAGAAAACAAGAACGCCCTTGACGTCAAGGTCACCCCTGAGGACGGCGGCGTACGCATCACCGGACTGCCCGTCAGCGACAACACCAACAAATACCGCATCCGCATCTTCGAGGCTGACGGCAAACTGTGTTTCAACACCGTCAGCACGAGCAGCACCCTGTTCGTACCCCTCAGCAGGCACGGTATCTATTTGCTCAGCACAGGCAAGGATGTATTGAAGTTCAACTATTAAAAAAAGATAAGTATCATGAAACGAATATTGTCTATCATAGCCGCCCTCCTGCTGACAGTCACTGCAGCATGGGCTCAGCCGTCAGGCAACTGGACGGATGCAGGTAACTATGCGTCGGAGTACAAGAGTGAAGAAGTTAACGGAGAGACTGTCATCATTCATATTGAAAATGCCGCCCAACTGGCACGCTTGGCCTACGAAAACAATGTATTAAACAAGTATTATACTCTGACTGTAGAGTCCTTTTTGGATGACGACATTGACTTGAGTGCTCACTACTGGATTCCTATCAACTATCAGGGGCGGGATATTTTTAATCGTTTGAAGTTTAAAGCTCAGGGCCATACCATCAGCGGAATGACTGTGAATAATCAAGTAAAGGCGGGCCTTTTCGGTTATTCAAAATATTGCACTGTGCATAATTTGACCATCAAGGGAGCCAATATCAGCGGCAGTACGACAGAGTATGCCGGTTTTATAGCTGGTCACACACATATGAGTGAAGTATACGACTGTACTGTTGAAGATTCCAAATGTGAGCTCACGGGCAGTTCTACGTTGTATATGGGCGGAGTGATTGGAAAAGGTGAATATTCTGTTTTAGTAAGGACGCTAAATACCAATAAAGTCATCAATACGAAACTGATTGCCAATAGACAAAACGTGATAGGTGGCGGCATCATTGGCTCTATCACTTCCTCATCAGATGGTAATAAACTTGATTTTTATGATTGTCATTCCAATATTGACATCTCCTGTGGAAGTAATAGCCACGTAGGAGGCATCATCGGAAAAGTAGAAGCCGACACTAAGTTGATATACCTCAACTATTGTTCCTCTTCCGGCACTATCACGAGCAGTGGCTCCAACTCCTGTGGCGGACTGGTGGGTATCAACAGTGGTTCCATTGAGGCAAACAGCTGTGTGTCCGCTATGTCCATCACAGGCGAAACTGGTGACATTGGCGGACTGGTAGGAAGGGTCGAATCGGGCACCTATACCAATTTCCTGAATTCCTTTTCATCGGCATACCTGTACACCACTAACGGTGCTAATATCGGAGGCTTGGTAGGCAGCGTACGTGCAGGTACATGTTACCTCACTTCCAGCACCTATGCAGGCACCATCTTTGGTAATACGCAAAATGGTGGAGCCGTCGTCGGATACATGCCCTCTGATGTTTCGCAGACGATAAAGAATAATCATACTTTCAATGATGTCGTCTACGACCGCTTCCTCTGCAACCTGCCGGCGGTAAGAAATGTCGACGGATTTACCGAGGCAGAGATTACAAGCAAGAAGTCGAAGGAGCTGGCCAGCGACGAAGATCCGTACAAGAGTCTCCTGAAGGCACCTATCGATGCCAGGACAGCGGCTGAAACCAAATTAAAAAGAAAGATGTGCTACGAGGACAACATCATGCTCGCGGCCATACCCTTCTATGTGAAAGACCCGCTGCACTCCTACTTCTGCTCATGGCAGGTGACCACCGTCTCCGAGCTGATACCCGTCGCCTACAACCGCTCCACAAAGAGGGCACTGGGCATGTACGACTTGGTGAAAGCACCCAATGGCGCCGCCTACGAGACGTTCCTCAAACTCGAGGAGGATGCTGAGTCGGCCGTAAAGACCATCACGCCCCTGGACCCGGGAGAGGCCGACGTCGTCGTCACATACTATAATGAGGAAACCAAGAAGAGCCTGGAACGCAAGGTGCACCTCGTCGTCACCTACGGCATACCCTGGAACGACAATGAGCCCTCCGACTTCCCTGGCGGCAACGGCGCCATCAACGACCCCTACCTCATTCAGAATGCTACGCAGCTCCTGCGCGTCGCTAACGACAAAGAGGTGTACAACCGTAGCGACATGTACTATCGCCTGACCAACGACATCTTCCTCAATACCAGCCTCTTACAGGAGGACGAAACAGCGAAGACCGGAGCCAGGAATTGGACACCCGTGGAGTGGCACGCCAATCTCGACGGCAGCGGCAATAGCATATACGGCGCCTATATCACGAGCTATATCACAAATGCAACATTCAGCAGGAAGCAAGGTGACCTGACATTTACTCATAAAGAAAATGTTTCCGGTCTGTTCAGCATTCTCAGTGGATATGTCCACGACATGGGCATTGTCGACAGCTACCTTTCAATTAATCCTTCTACCTCTGACGCCGTACGTAGCGGCCTCCTGTGTGGCTTGATGACGGGTGATGCGAAGGCAGAACGGTGTATATTCCACGGCATTGTCGACAACAAGAATCATTGTGCCGGTGTTGTAGGTCATGCCACTGATATCGATGCATATACATCGGCGCTTAGAGATAAGAATATATATTTTGATTGCGGCAGCATCGAGGACTGCTTTGCCTGTGTACACGTGGAATACGGACTGCATATGAATAATCCCACGTCACCGACAGGGAGCACCGGCAGCGGCATCGCTGGCTCTGGCATCAATAAGATCAATCGCTGTGTCTTTACGGGCAAGGTCGAGAACTTTAATACCCGCCGAGGCATAGCTTCTTCTTCGAGCAATTCCGAATCGGATATCACCACCTGGTATTTCGACAAGCAGCAGATGACAGCGGAATTCCAGACGACACAAGACAGAGGCGAGCATACCACTGCCGAGATGATAGGTGGCGACATCTTTGCTGGCAACAGCGTGTGGCAGCACGAGAAGGGACGCTACCCCATGCTCAAGCAGTTTGCCAAGACACCCTACGGCGACATCCTCTCCATGCCGGTGCTCTTCGCCGACGGCGACCGGGCAGGCCGCGTGACGAAGATCTTCGAGTTCCCCACAGATAATGTCACCTGGGCGGCATCCAGTGGCGCTACCGTTGTCGATGTCATCAACGAGTGTGGCGCTGCGTCGCCCATGAGCTATGGCCCTGACTATCTCTCTGTACGTACCAACGAATCCAATAGCCAGTGCACCAAGGCACTCCGCGTCATGCATATCTATGTCGTCTTGGATCATGAAGCCATCGTCGGCATCGACTTCAAGGACGCGAACTGCAAGAACGCATGGCTGACGGCATTTGACAAGGATTTAAACACCGGCGTGGTGACGTTGCGCGATGCCGTGACGTTGAAGTCGAACAACGCGGATTCAGAGATAGGGAGCGATACTGATATAATAGCGGCGTTCAATACTGCGGCAATGACGAACCGTGTGACAGCCTTCCCGGAGTTGCGCTTCTTCACGGGTATCAAGGTGCTGAAGTCCGACTTACTCTCCGGTCTCAGTGACCTGACGGAGGTGGAGCTGCCCCGACAACTCACCGACATAGGCCCCGGAGTGTTCAGTGGGTGCAGCAGCTTGAAGTCGGTGACCATCCCCTCCACTACCACGGCGATAGAAGCTGGTGTGTTGGACGGCTCCAGCATCAAAGACATCTACGTTGATTCGAAGAACACAAACTTTGAAGTGCGCGACCATGCCCTCTTCACCACCGACGCAGACCTGTATCTACTGGCCTATCCGCCTGCTCGCGGTGAGCAGAGTATCACCCTGCACGGACCGTTCCATAACATCGCTACGCATGCCTTCTATCAGATACCCCAGCTCGACGCGATATACATCGACTATCCGAAGCCCGAGGGCAGCGCCGTACAGTTAGACGATGAGGCCATCGTCCATTACGACACCGGCCAGCTGATGGACATCTACATCAACGACGGCACTTTTGACGGCACTCAATGGACTACCACTCAGTATGCCACGGGCGGCAACAACGACGGCATCCTCATGAAGGAGTATCTGGTCAAAGACTACTGGCAGCCCTATGCCAGTGCCGGCAAGTTGCACCGCTACTTCCCACTCACTGTCACCAGCGCCCAATGGGCTACCATGTACATCGGTTTCTGTACGCAGCTTCCTGACAACGTCAAGGCCTACGTCATGCCGGAGACCGTGACACCTGAATCCAGATCCATCACGCTGAAGCGTATCAGCAACAAGTTGCACCATACCGTACCCGTCGTCATCTACTGCGAGACGCCTGGCACCTATATCCTCAGTCCCAAACCAGGTATGTCGTCAGACGACAACGTGCCCGATTCGCGCAACAAACTCATGGGTACCAACATCGGACAGACACTCATTGCAGGCGAACCGGTCTATGGCACACCCGTCAACCAGATGGGCATACAGAACGAGTTCAGCGTGCTGGCACTCAGCAGAAACAAAAATGGTGATGTTGGATTCTTTGGCTATACAGGCGAGAGGCTTCCACCTTTCAAGGCGTACGTCTTGTGCAATTGGACTGATAACAATAGCGCAAGTCTGGCATTATCCGTTGTCATCGATGACACCATTGATGAACCTTCCGCCATTCAAGAAACAGAAGCTTCCCTCACGTCCCGTCCTTCACAACCCGGGTGGTACTCTCTCGACGGACGAAACCTCAAGGGTCAACCCACAGCACCAGGTCTTTACATAAAAAATGGGCGCAAAGTAGTCATTCAATAAGTGGGCACTGGAGGATCTGTGCAATAATGGTGGGTTATCTTGCGCCATTGACGCGGGCCCACCAATGGTGAGCCCGGTTTCTTTATTTGTTGATGAATTCCATTAATTCCGGAATACGAGGCCGTTGCCGAAGTCATCGATGATGATGGGCTTGTCGCGGTCGATTTCATCGGCAAGGAGCTTCTTGGAGAGGTCGTTGAGCACGAACTGTTGGATGGCTCGCTTGACGGGACGGGCTCCGAAGTCCGGGTCGTAGCCTTCTTCTGCCAGGAAGGCAATGGCCTGCGGCGTGCATTCCAGACGGATGCCCTGCGGTTCGAGCATGTCGGTCACGCGTTTCATCTGCAGACGTACGACGTCGGCAATCTGCTCTTTCGTGAGCGGCGTGAAGGTGATGATCTCGTCGATACGATTGAGGAACTCCGGACGCATGTTGGCTCGCAGCTGTTCGCGCGTGGCATTCGACGTCATGATGATGATGGTGTTCTTGAAGTTGGCGGTACGGCCCTTGTTGTCCGTCAGACGACCGTCGTCGAGCACCTGCAAGAGGATGTTGAAGACGTCGGGGTGGGCTTTCTCAATCTCATCGAACAGCACGACAGAGTAGGGCTTACGACGTACGGCCTCGGTGAGCTGTCCACCCTCATCGTAGCCTACATAGCCCGGAGGTGCACCAATGAGACGGGAGACACTGTACTTCTCCTGATATTCCGACATATCGATACGCGTCATCATCGTCTCGTCGTTGAAGAGGTAGTCGGCCAGCGTCTTGGCGAGTTCCGTCTTACCGACACCCGTGGTTCCCAAGAAGATGAACGAGGCGATAGGTCGCTTCGGGTCCTGTAGTCCGGCACGTGAGCGACGCACGGCATCAGAGACGGCCGTGATGGCCTCGTCCTGTCCGATGACACGCTTGTGTAGTTCATCTTCGAGGTGGAGCAGCTTCTCACGTTCGCTCTGCAGCATCTTCGTGACGGGGATGCCCGTCCAGCGGGAGACGACCTCTGCGATGTCGTCGGCAGTGACTTCCTCGCGGACCATCCTTCCACCGACGGAATCAGCGGACGCTGTATCCAGCTGGTGCTGGATGGCGGTGATGTCGTCCTCGAGGGCCTTCAGCTTGGAATAGCGGATTTCGGCCACCTTGCCATAGTCACCCTCACGCTCAGCACGTTCAGCCTCGAGCTTCAGGTTTTCCATCTCCTGTTTGTCCTGCTGGATGCGGTTGATGAGTTGGCGTTCGCCCTCCCATTTGGCACGGAACTGGGTCTCCTGTTCGCGGAGTTCGGCAATGTCCTTGTCGAGTTGGGCGAGTTTATCCCCAGCGGCGGAACCGCTGGGCACAGTACCGGATGAACCGCTGGGCACACTACCGGCAGAGCCGGCCTCGCGCTTGATGCTCTCGCGCTCGATTTCGAGCTGGGCGAGGCGGCGGGTAATCTCGTCCAATTCCTCAGGTACGGAGTCGCGCTCCATGCGGAGCTTGGCGGCAGCCTCGTCCATCAGGTCGATGGCCTTGTCGGGCAGGAAACGCTCGGAGATGTAACGCTCGGAGAGTTGTACGGCAGCTATACAGGCATCATCCTGGATACGTACCTTATGATGGTTCTCGTAGCGCTCCTTCAGACCACGCAGGATGGAGATGGCCGACAGCTCGTCGGGTTCATCGACAATCACAGTCTGGAAACGGCGTTCGAGGGCCTTGTCCTTCTCGAAGTATTTCTGATATTCGTTAAGCGTGGTAGCTCCGATAGCACGCAGTTCACCACGGGCGAGGGCCGGTTTCAGGATGTTGGCAGCATCCATGGCACCCTCACCACCACCGGCACCTACCAGGGTGTGGATTTCGTCAATGAAGAGAATGATACGCCCTTCGGCCTTCGTCACCTCGTTGATGACGCTCTTCAGACGTTCCTCGAACTCACCCTTGTATTTCGCACCAGCAACGAGCGCACCCATATCGAGCGAGTAGACCTGCTTGTCCTTCAGATTCTCGGGCACGTCACCCCGCACGATACGTCCTGCGAGACCTTCGACGATGGCCGTCTTACCCGTACCCGGCTCACCAATCAGAATAGGGTTGTTCTTCGTACGACGCGAGAGGATCTGCAATAACCGACGGATCTCGTCGTCACGGCCGATGACGGGGTCGAGCTTACCCTGACGGGCAAGGTCCACGAGGTTCTTGGCATACTTCTCCAACGACTGGTAGTTGTCGTCTGCCGACTGGCTTTGCACCTTCTGGCCCTGACGCAGCTCCTGGATGGCCTGCTGCATCTCCTTCTCCGTACATCCCGCGTCCTTCATGATGCGTGAGGCGGTGGAGTTGACGGTGAGGAGTGCCTGCAACACAGGCTCACACGCAACGAATTCGTCGCCCCACTTCTGCGACAGTTCCTGCGCACGTACGAGTACATTATTACTTTCGTTTGAGAGATACGGCTGTCCGCCCTGTACGCGTGGCAAGTGCTTGATTTCCTGATCTGTGAGCATCTCGACCTGCTGGGCGTTGACACCGAGTTTCTGGAAGATGAAGGTTGTGACGTCCTTCGCCTTCTCCATGATTCCTTTCAGTATGTGTACAGGTTCGATGACCTGCTGACCGTTCAGCTGTGCGGTATTCACTGCCTGCTGCACGGCCTCCTGAGCTTTGATGGTAAACTTGTCTAATGTCATAGTTTTGTCCTCCTGATTTTATTTGTTTTTACTGCCCTTAGGCGGACAAAGAATGTGCCGAACGGGAAGAAACCGACAAAACGGCACATCGGACTGACGTTTTGTCGGTTGAGGCAATTTGTAGTTTTTTTCTTTTGCATTTTGCTCGTTTATTCGTAACTTTGCACGCAGTTAGAAAAAAAGACGTAAAAAGATGAAGATATTATTATTAGGTAGTGGCGGTCGCGAGCACGCCTTGGCTTGGAAGATTGCCCAGAGTGAGAAGTGTGAGAAACTGTTTGTTGCCCCTGGCAATGCAGGAACCAGCAATTGTGGAGAA
>CADCDY010000060.1 GCA_902800245.1 uncultured Prevotellaceae bacterium | reverse complement strand
GAGCCACAAAGTTACAAAAAGGCATAAAAATAGGCCCTTGGCTAAATCTGAAAAAGAAATGCCAAGGGCTAATGTCTCAACTTAGGTTGAGAGTTTCTACCTGTTATAGACTATTATTTGCCGCCAAACGTAATGTCACGCCGTATTTTGCTGACAGTATTTGGATGGACGTTCAAGAACGAAGCGATGTCTTGCAAGTCAAGAAATTCCACAATGCCGGGACAACGCTGCAGCAGCAACTCATAGCGTTCGCGGGCTGTGGCGCGGTGGAGGTCGATGTAGCACTGATTGCGCTGCCTTAGCACATGCTCGGCACAGATACTGCGCAACTCCATCTTTTCAGCGTCTTGACGGAAAAAGTCCACCAGCTGCTCGCCGCTCACACGGAGCATGCGGCTGGGCATCATCGCCTTGATCGTAGTCTGAGCTGGACGACCGTCGAGGCAGTTGGGATAATCGGTCACAAACTCGCCCTCGAACGAGAACCATGTGATATGCTCCCTATCGTCGCTGATGCCATACGTTACATACTTGAAGCACCCCTCGGTGACGAAGCCGAACCATCGTGCGGGGTCGCCCTCACGCTCCAGTTGGTCGCCCTTGCGGTAAGTCACCTCCTTGCCCTCGCGCTCGCAAAACTCGCGCAGCGCCTCAATGTCAATACTGTTTTTCCCGAATTTCTGTTCCATATCGTCGCTGCTTGTTATAAAAAATCAAGAGGTAGAAGGGCTAAAGATACACATAAGATTGCGGGGCAAAGTTCACATTGTAGTCACTCAGGCGTTTACGTTTTTTGAATTTTGTTACTTGGCCAATCTTGATTGCGTAGGCTTGGGTTTTGCGAGAAAAATATAACCGGTAGAACTCTTCGCTGATTCCTGAATACTCGCGAGTTTGCTCCCAGATACGATCCACGTTGTCATTGAGAATTTTATCTATATGAAATTCACCAATGACATACTGCCAAGGAGAAGAAGCGTAAACGACGACGGTATCAACATCCTTATTCTTGAAAATACTCTTGCGGAACTCGTATTTCTTGGTGCCGTTGAATATCTTCTCTGCGAATTCTGGCTTAATTGATAATAATACTTTCATCGACTTCTCCTTTCTTTAAGATTGCGTCAAATTGTCCGTCAGTTAATTGGAAGAATCCCCAATAGTCGGGTGCCATTTTCAGTTCGTCAACCATGTAGCCGTTGGTAACTCGCTTCGTAAGTGCAATGTTATAGGTCATCTTCAGAACATAGCAGTTTTTTTGCTGATACCATTGTCTCAGTTCGTCGGGACTGAAGATGCTGTAGTAGTTTGTATATGCAAGAAAATCTTCTACGTTTGCAAAGTCCTTGTTGGTTTTGACTTCTTCTATTTGGCATACGGATGTTATCACACTACGATAGCGGGCAGAGCCTTTGTCATCCTTTGTGCGATAGATTGCGATGAGGTCTCCGCGCTGTAGTTGCGCCGTGTCTGGCATAAAGCAAAGATAGATTTTATGGATGCTGTTCGTGTATGAGATGTCCTTGATTAGTTCATATTTCTGGTTTTCCTCGTTCTGCAAGATAGAGTCTGGGAACATCTTTGTATGATACACGGGGTAGATGGAAAGCAGGAACTTTCGTTTGCCTGTTGTTTTGAGCAAAGGATAATCCTTAAGGATGTCACCCGTGAGTACCTTCATATTTTTAATAAGCACAAGTTCTTCGCCTTTCTTTCCTTCCTCATTAAAGCCGTATCGCTGTAGGATGCGGATAAGCCCATCGTGCTTGGGAAATATGGTCACATAGATTTCGTCGGCTTTCATATATAGGGCCGCATCCATGATCTTCTTGACGAAGCGCTCACCAAGTTTGGTGTTATGGGCATCTATCTTGAATGTGCCAACCTTCATGCGATTGCAAGTAGGACGGGCGGGAGTGACATCGGTCAACTCTTCTCCACTTTCATTCTTTAGATACAGGAATGCTTGTAGACAGTTGTTAGTGTATTGTACATAGGCCTTGCTATTGTCCTTAGATTTCTTTTCAAACCACACCTCAAAGCCAGGGTAGTCTTTTTTCAGGCTATCGAAGAACGTGTCGTTCAAATCAATGTCAGCAAAGCGTTTTAATATAATTGTCTCATCCATATAAAACAAGTTTAAATCCTATGCGTTAGATAGCTCTTGCGTCCATATCAATTAGAATCTCGATTTATCTGTTACCCTAACTACGTACATAAAATCACTTGAATCTGCACTCAAATGATCAAAACCACTTGAAAGAACTATTTCAAGTTTGTCATCAACAATTATGTACCTATCATGACGGCCTTTTAGCGTCGCATCTAATTGTGGATTCCATTCTGCACATTTTTCCGTAAGAGATTTGATTCCATTCGGTGAAATATGAGAGAATAGGATTGTAAGTTTCTTCTGAGGCAGAATCTTTACCAAAGTTTCGATATTCCGTGCTTCTTTTGGCTGCTCTGCAAAGTATTTGTCATAAACAACAATCTTCTTTGCCCCAGAGCATAATGCCTTTAGATGCTTTATGGCTTTGTCGCGTTTTTCTGCTATATCATAGAAAGATGAGAGATTGTTCTCAATCTTTTCTTTATCGGATGTCACATTAACATAGGGGAAATCGCTACATCCACAACATAGTATGACCTTATACATTGTATGTGATTGTGCCAGTTCCTCTTTCGTCTGTTGTTTTAGCCCATTTTTTGCAAGAGTTTTTTTCATTTCAGGAGTTAATGGCTGCCCTGTTCTCTCATATTGTGCTATATTCGTAATAAGGTCTCCTTTGAAATAGTGAAGCAGACATTTTATGCGCTCCACTTCCTCTTTGTCAAGTTTTTCTCCATTCTTAAACTTGTGAAAGTCTTTGAATAAATCATCGTCAAGAACGACGTGGTATTTTCCTTTTGGCATAATTCAGTCCATTTCAAGCATTTCGTCCAACGTAGCATCAAAAAATCCCTCTGGGAATTCAATATTGAATTTACCATTGCCCATGAAATCCAACCTTTGGAATGGGTCGGTAATCCCTCCTTTATAATAGAGAATGGCATCGGTATTTTTGATGTGGTTCTTATAGACCTCATATTGTATTTTATTGATGAGATTTTCACAATGAGTCTCTAACAAAAGCTGGATTCCTGCATTTGATATGAACACAAAGAACTCACCAAGTCTTGACTGGGCAGCTGGATGA
Organism: uncultured Prevotellaceae bacterium; assembly: GCA_902800245.1. Lineage (GTDB taxonomy): Bacteria > Bacteroidota > Bacteroidia > Bacteroidales > Bacteroidaceae > Prevotella. The sequence goes on along the minus strand of CADCDY010000060.1, from coordinate 24,178 downwards.
AGATGTATCTCCGGATTCTCAAGCATTAAGGTGTCACCTTTCTTTGCCCTTAAGCACATAATCAAGATTTTGGCAAGATAGCTCACACCTACTCCTAATTGCTGAGGAGACAGATTGGGCAAGTCATCGCTTTTATAAATAACCTTAACGCGGTTAGAAGTGACTCTCTCTGTCTGCATTTCAAACTTAATACCGAGGATGTATGACAGCCACCAATTCAATTGGGCAGAAAGTGTTTCGGATTCTTTATCCTTAATAAGAGAAGCATCTAATTGGTTCGATTTCTCCGATTCAAATGTTCCAAATATATATTCTCCCTGTATTCCAACTTTGAATTTAGGAGAAACTGCTTCCATGTCTAAATTGTATGCTAAGCGATTAGCTGAAAGATAATAGATGGAATCTTCTAAATCTATTTCATCACTTCTTTCAGAAATGGCAATCTCATCATGATTGATTTGTGTATTGAAGTGCTTCTTGTTGTCAGATTTTACTACAATATTTATATCCTTGGCATTAACATTTCTATTACGGTTTGTCGCAAATGACAAATCGTAAGAAGACAGCAAAATACTCGCATTTTTGCCATTATTATAATAGAGCGCAGCCAATATTGCTTGAAAACAAGTAGACTTACCCGTAGAATTGAGGCCTGTTAAAAGAGTCAACGGCTTAAGTTCCAAATTCTCTGAAACAATTCCTCTAAAATTATTAATCGATATTTGCTGTATCATGTTTTATTTGCTCTAAGAGTTTTTTTGCAGTTGAAAAGCGTTCAGAAACATTTGTAGAGGAATCCACATTAGACATCAACATTTTCTGATAATCGTATGTGTCTTTAAACTTGTTTATTGCATCACGAGTGATTTGTGAATTGTTTGTGACACAATCATCCGAGAAAATATAAGCTAACATTTCGAAAAGAGGCATATTGATAGGACGTTTACGACTTTTTCCACTTTCATCTTCATAGGCCGCAAAACGATATGCGTCTTCTCCCATAATTCTGTAGCTATTATTCATTGCACGTAAAAACATTGTACGGCAATCGGCAATCAGTTCGTCAGAAGCCTTCTCATTGATGAAAATCATCATCTTAGCCAAGAAATCATCAATGTCACTTTTGTATTCTATAGCTTCACCGTTCTGTTTTAACACAACATCTGCTTTCCTATATAGCAAATAGAATGAAATTGTACGGAGAATCACATAATTATCTTTTTTACGTTTAGGACTAATGCCATGTCCCGTTGCTCTGAGGAACTCTTCCGTCTTACTTAATTCAGAGATAAGTCTTGTCGACTTTCCACGATACAAAGCATTTCTCATCTCTTGATTAGTCAAACGGGTCCCCCCCCTATTGACTCTATCGAAAATGTCGTATTTCACACGTTCTGGAGTAGGTGGCTGAATAATGTAGAAATACATTTGAGAATCCTCAAATATGCCCTGCATCTTTGCATCTAAGTCAGAGAACTTACAATCATTGTATTCTGGTAAAATTTTTAGGTCTTTCAAAACCAATTTGTCATTTAAGAAATCTAATATTGCAGATATACGTTGGCGTCCATCTACAACTTGCTTTTTACCATCTCTCATCTCAAATAGATACATGACAGGAATAGGTATTCCCATTAAGATAGATTCTACAAGTTCAGCGCCCTGCTTCTTAGCCCACACATTTCCTCTTTGGAAATCGGGGTCAATTATCAGTTCTTTCCTATCCTCTACCAAGCGTTTAATATGCAAGGTACTATACTGGGCCCTTGTTACACGAACCTCTGCATTAGGATATACTTCGTTTACTTCTGCGGAGGAATTGTAAGATTCACCCTCTAGAAGGTCATCGTATCTATCTATATCTCTATCTTCTTGCATAACCTGACAACATTTTAGCGCACAAAGTTACACATTTTTTATGAGATTCTGAACAACAATGATGTTTTTAACACGATTTTGTGTAAAATTTGGTTATAGAACGGTCTAAAGTGAAACAATCCTATGCAAAATCAAGTCCTCAATCATATTCGAAAGAACTGGTCGAAATACATTTATGGAAATTTGATACTCAAAAGGGGACTTCATGACAAATGTACATTTTTACTTCTGTATAGTGTCGAAAATGAACTGAAGGCATGAACATTTGTTCAGACTTTCACTTCGATGCCCACATTTTAGGTTTGCAAAGTGCTTATTGCTTGGTTGTTTTGTAACTTTGCTGTTTTTTGTAATCGGGAATAGTCCCAAATCAATTCAAATTTATTATTACTATGAAGAAAATTGTATTCTTTGCGTCAGTCCTGGCGGTGCTGGGGCTGACGGCGTGTGAGAGAACGCTTGACGTTGGGGAGGATAATACCTCGATGGTGCAAGTGAAAAACTCGGTGCTTCAGATACGGACACGTGGAGCTTCGGGCGACGGGGCAACGGTGGCGTACCCTGTTGGGGTGTATGTGTTTCAGGGTGACGAGTGCAAGGGGGTGCAGACCATCGGCGACGAGGGGCAGACGCTGAACATCGCTCTGACGGAGGGGACATATTCGGTGTATGCCGTGGGTGGTGTGGCGGCATCAGACTATGTGCTGCCTACGGTGTCGGACGCTTTGACGACATCGGCGATGGCACTGCGCGAGGGAAAAGAACTGAACAATCTGATGACGGCTTCGGCTACGGTGACGCTGATAGATGGTGGGGCGAATACCGTCACCCTCGGCATGACGAGGAAGACGATGCAGATTCAGGACGTGACCATCAAGAAGGTGCCCTCGGCGGCTATGGCTGTCACGGTGACGATTGCCCCGCTATGGCAGAGCCTGACCATCGGCGGGACATACAGCACGACGAACGGCAGCAGCACCATTGCGCTGACTCGCCAAGAGGACGGGAGGACGTGGAGGAACAGCGGCAGTGCCTATCTGCTGCCACCATGCAGTCAGCCCGCCAGCGTGAGTGTGAACATCACTATGGGCGGCACAACGAAGACTTATACCTACAGTACCAGCGGCGAAATGGAGGCGGGATATAAGATCAATATCGACGGCACTTATACCGAGGCGGTGGGCGTCAACCTGACAGGAACCATCACAGGCGCAACGTGGCTTGGGGAAAGGACGATTAGCTTTACGTTCGACGAGGACGGCAGTAGTACGTCGGGGAATGACAATAACGGTGGGGATAATGGTGGTGATACGCAGGACTTCCCATCGGTCGGTGACACCTATCAAGGATGCCATGTGCTGGCCGTGACTGTGGAAGATGGTGGGCAGTCGGCTGAGGTGGTGCTGCTTTCGCCCAACGAACGGGCGGTGATGAGTGCCAGTGATGCAGAGTCGGCTCTTGCCAGTCTGGGTGTTGACGGTATCAGCGATTGGACGGTGCCAACCAAGGCGCAGATGGATGCCTTTGCAGCAGCACGGAACGACGTGACTCCTGCACCTACAGGCGAAAATTACCTCTATAAGAATAACAACGGGAATTATAATCAGTACACTCTGGCCACTGGTGCTACTGGTTCTGCCAATTATATCACAGGCATCAACCTCCGTCCCGTCGCCATCGTTTCAATCACTAAAGACTAAACCGCTATGAAGAAGTATTTGTTTATCGCTCTCGCCGTGCTGGTTGCAGCGTGCGAGAAGCCCATCCTCGACGAGGAGGATGCAGTCACGAGAAAAGAGGCGAATGTCATCCTACACATGACACAGTATGAGCAGGAGGCGTTTGGCAATAGTGGAAACCGTGCGGCTACCCGTGCCGCCACCGACATCACGGAACTATGCTCGCGTCTGAACATCGCCATTTTCGATGATGATGGCACGAAGGTCAAGACCGTGGCGCAGAAAGAGGGCGACGCGTCGTTTGGCACTGTTGCCCTGACGCTTGCTGCCGGGACGTACCAATTGGTGGTCATTGCCCACAACGCCGAAGGCTCGGCCACGATTACCTCGACGGAAAAGGTGACATTCCCTAATAACAAAGTGACCGACACCTTCTATTACTATGGTGACCTGGTTGTGACCTCCGAGGTGCAGTCCTACGACCTCACGCTGACCCGTGCCGTCGCCATGTTCCGCATGGTGCTGACCGACGAGGAAATCCCGTCCACGGTGACAAAGTTCAAGTTCTACTATACGGGCGGTTCTTCGACATTCTCGCCATCAGCAGGCTATGGCTGTGTAAACTCGAAGCAGACGGAAATCCGCACGGTTGCTGACGGTGTGACCACTTTCGACATCTTCACCCTGCCTCATACCGAGGAAGATGTATTGACGAAGCTCACCGTCACTGCCCTCGATGCCAACGACAACACTGTGAAGGAGCGCGTCTTCGAGAACGTTCCTGTCACCCGCAACCAGATTACCCGCTACACAGGCAGTTTTTTCGGTAATGGCGGCAGCGGCCAGACCTCCGACGGCACCTTCCGCCTCACCGCCGATCCCGATTGGGACAGCGTGAACGGCTATACGTTCTAACGCATCCTAATCCTCTATCTACTTTGAGAGCCGAGGCAAAGCGCCCTGGCTCTCAATGTGTAGATTCAGATGATTTTCATCCAAACAAGTATTGCTAAAATAGTAAGTGCAGTAACGATTATCACAGAACAGACAAAAATGCCCAGGCACCAGTTATAGACCCTTCGCGACAGATAGACGCCCTCCTGATAGGATATGATGCGGTCTATCACTGCCTCATGTTGTTTCAAAGACTTTTGCAGCAACTTTCGGTCTTTTGTCATCTCATCCTTTATCGCATTTATCTCGTTGGAAATAGCCTTATACTCTTCCTTAAACTCATTCAAGATGTTACGCTGCTGGGCGAGATGGCCGTCCAGTAGCGTCTTCATCTGAGTCAGGTGTCGGTTATTCTGCTGCTCTATGTTCGTGCAGTCGCCAGCTTCGATAGAATCAAACAATTCATCAATCTTATTCTTACGCATAATCACAATATTTTATTCAACGTTTCATCGTTCTTCTAAACGGTTTACACAGCCAGTTGGCCTTCTGAGCACAACGGCGTGCCCACCACTCGTCATCATCGTCTTTCCTGCGTCCCCAGTTGCTATCAACGCTTCCGCCGCCGCCAAGCGATTCGGACACCGTGGTAGCTGCATCGGCGTAGTTCATGAACAGGAGCATCGAAACGCGTAACACGTCATCGACGGTCTGGACAGCATTGTCGGTCACCTCCACCATACCCTTCATCACTTTGTAGGCAGACATCGGGATATTGACATCATAGGTTCTGTCACCGACAGTGATAGATTCACGATGCTCTTCCTTTGGAGCAGGCTTCTGTGGTATCGGAGTGGGCATTGCCTCTGGCTTTTGCTCCTTCGACTTTGCTGGATAATCATGGTTATTCTCAGCCTTTTGACTCCTATTTGTGTATGACTTTTCTTCAGCCGATGGCGGACTGTAGAACAGACCATACTTATCCTCATCCAGACGTGCGTGCAGCTGTTTCCATGTCTGTTCCAGTTTACTCGCCATCAGTTTTCGCCCGACTCCAAGCTCTGATGCTTTGTAGGCCGAGTTGCCCAACTTGATGGTATAGGCTACAGGACAGAAAGGTTTCCCGTATCGTGCCTTGACCTCATAGCCACGACTCTGAAGCTCACTCTTATAACGGAGCCAACTGTACTCAGGCATCTTCCCCAGCACATCCATACAATCATCTACAATCTGTTTGATATGCTCCTCACGAATCTTCATCGGGTCTTTCCAACCGCGACGCATATTGACGATGGCCGCGGCTTTCACTGCCCGCTCACCGATGAAGTGAGCGTCATTGATGTTGCCCAACATGTCGATGCGGTTCCCCAGCAAATGCAGGTGCAGAATGCCCGACTTGGAGTCGCGGTGCAGTCCAGCAAATATCTGACTGTTTGCAAGGTTTGTCGGCCTAACCTTATGTCTCTTCCCCTTGCTGATTATCTCGTCAACCTTGTCAAACTCACGGATGAACTCCCAGCAGAAATCATACCAATCCTTCGTATCCCAACCTTTACTCTCTTCCGCAGATGGGGAAAGTACCAGCATAATCCCCTGCTTGCCTATCGGATGTCTGGCAAACTTAGCACGGTAGCGGTCGAGGTGCAACTGCATCTCATTCCACATCCCCATCGGGGGCAGCCCCTCACTGAGGTTATGAACCACAACGAGGTCTGCCCGGAAATTCTTCGTGATGTAGTTCGTCATGGCAGGGCCACTCTGAACAGTATCTCCCACAGCTGTCATACGCGTATTCCTGTATAGTAATCTTGAATATCCTTCCAGCGTCTGATGAGCGCATTCACACCATCCATCCAGGCCAGCATAAACTGTTCGTTCTTAAAGAGTCGCTTCCGCTGCTCCTGGCTTCTGCCGTTGAGAGCGTTGCGGATACCGATAAGTTCAGAACGGGCTGCGGAAAGGCTTTTCAGTGCCTCCTCCTGTTCATCGGTCATGAGTTGTGGAGGGTCGTAGCCCAAGGAGGTGTCATGGATGAGCACACTCTTAGGCAGTCCTGTTTTTGCACACTTAGCATCAAGTAAGGCATCCTCTTCGGGGGTGTACCTGACACTACGGATAATCTCTTTCTTTGGCTCGATACGAGCCCAAACTGCTTTATTCTGCATATACTAAACCTTTTATGATTCAACATTGGACAGCTGCTGCGAGCCTGCGAGCGGCTTCACCCCTGTAGGAATACACCCGTCCGCCAGACGGTCGTGTATTACAATGGGACTTCTTGACTAACCTTCCGGGATTTTCGGTTCTCTCACGGGACGTGCAGACTGGCTGCCCGTTACTTTCGTTATTTTGTGGCATCTTATATTGAGCCTGAAGCTTCCACACCAATAGTATTACTGTTACTGCTTGGACTTTCCATACAGGCTTCGTTGACCTTTGAAGGAGTAGTGCCATCACCAGATAATTGAATTGTCTTGTCGAGAAGATCATGGTTGCCAGCAGGACGTGAAGTTATTGGAATAGGCTGAGTATCTTTCAGCTGTCCAAACTGAGAACCAAGAATCGAGCCATCGCCATGAATAGAGGTGTGGACACCTGTTGCAGACGTGAATTGCTCTTCATCCATAGTCATTGGAGTATTGGGGGACTGAGAGCCTGTTAGCTTCGCATCACCTTGGGCACCTGATTCCATAATAATAGGAGTTGCCCTTTGGTCAGCCAAATTATCGTTTGACGAGCCATTGGTTTTGTCAGGATTTTCTTTTCCCCTACCGTTCTCTTCTGTGAGCGGTGCTTCCACGGCTGGCTTTCTTCCATTCGTCTGACTCTTGACTACATTGACTGCGGATGCCCTGAGGTAGTGAGGGTTCCTGACGGTCTTTTCCTCTCCGTTAACCTTCACCAGCCAGAAAGCGAGGCATGGGATGGTATGGACAGTCGTGCGGTTGTTGGCCTCAGATGAGAGTATCCCCATCTCATTGAACAATCGAACGACCTTCGAGGCTGTCTTCCTGTCACAGCCCCAGAGCTTCGCCAACTCGACTGTAGAGGCCACGAACTGACCAATACCAATCTCAGCCGTAAAGTTCTTCTTCTCATAGTGCATCGGCTCGATAGCCGCCATCTTGACAAATGTTGCCAAAGCTTCTGAACGATGGAATCCCTGACAATCATCGCGCAGGAAATCCAGCTGCCCACTGGACAGCAGGATTCCGTATCTAACATCTGTATAATCCATAGACGTACCTATTTTATTAGAAATGTTACCAGTCACGCTTATTAGGCTTACGACGATGGGATGCAAGGATGGCATCGTTCTCTTCCTCGGTGGTCAGAGGGACGGCATTCTTGCGCTTCACCTCAAGATACTTGTCCAATTCATCGCTGTACAGTACCCACCTTTTGCCGGGCTTCAATCCTGGCACCTCACCCTTCTGCAACTTCATGTAAAGGGTGTTTAGGGGCATACGGAGATAGTCAGCCGCTTCCTCCACATTCATCGTTCGACGTACACGTTCCATGTTCTGCTTTGTTTGTCCTCTCTGAAGGTCCAGCAGTGCCACCTTCATGCCGACGACTTCATCCCGAAGCTCGGCAACGACCTGCGGAAGGTCGTTAAATGTCAAAGTTTCCTTTACCATAAATAGTGAATGAGATCTTTGTTTCTCGTAGGCAAAGGAACTACATTATCATTGCGTTACGGAGATTATGATGGGTAATGTGCTGATAATAATGATATAATGTGGATAATAGTGGTTCTGCGTGGTATTAGGTGGTTGTAAGTAGTTGCTGACAAAGGCGTGCTAAAACATCCTGTAGTCGTTTCAACATCCATGAAGGAATAAAAAAGCACCGTACTGACCCGGATGGAGTCGGTACGGTGCTAAATATGCAGGAGAACGGTCTCCTCAGCTTACCTGCTTTATTTGCTTTTCCCCAAAGTGGAAGGCTATGGAATTAGGGTCGGGTTTGTCGATCTTGATAAAATCTGTTTCTTTTTCTTCCAACAGGTTATTCGCCAGATATTCCTCGGTACACTTTGAGCCGTCTCTTTTGAGGCAGAGTTCGGGGAACATTGTCATGATGAAACGTCCACAGGTTTTGGTTCCATAGCCGTTTTCCATACCCATACGCTTGGCGATGTTCCAAGTCAAGTGGCGCACATCACGGCTCGTTACCTTTTCCTTCCATTTCCACATCCTGCCCGTGGGGTGGTAGGTGCTACTCTCAATCCATTGCTCGTACTCCAGCCACAAGGCATTAATGTCGGCCTCGGGCAAAAAAGGTTTCATGATACCACGGATATACGCCTCCATGAGTTCTTTACGCCCTTGGATAAACTTCTCCCGCTTCTTGCTGTTTTCCTCTGCACTGAGATTCAGAAGTTTGGTAATGCTTTCACTCCTTTCCACAGATGCTTGGGAAACGACTAACGGCTCCTCTGGATTGGAAAACTCTTCCGTCCCCTTTGGAGAAACAGGCTCTTCCTGTTCTGATGCTACAGAAGCGACATTGTCCTTTAAGACAACCATAGAGTTGGGAGCCTCTGCTTTGTTAGGAACCGTGATAATCTGTTCAGCCTTAGCTGGAACCGTCGATTCAGTGACATCACCACCTTTCTTCCTAAAAAGGTAATTGGCTAACTCTGAAAGGGTGGAGAAATAGACCAATACCAGAAGTTCAAGCAGGATGAATGACAAGGCAAGAAGCACACTGTAGGGAATGAGATTGCTTCTTGCATACAGATACGATGCAGCCATAAACGATACGACCAAAGCCAAGGCACTGATGGCTGCGAATAATGCCGCAGACTGGATAGTCGATGTTGAGAAATTAATCTTTTTGTAATTCATATTCTTCAATTTTTGTTATTATCCAATGCATTTTTAGAAAAAAAGTCGTATATTAACATTTTTACGACCTCTTCGGGCTTTAACCTACCTTCATCTTGGCAATTTTGGCCGATTTTAGGGTGATTTTATCTACAGATTCACGTTTACTCTCGTCAGCCATCGCGGCATAGATCTGGGTGGTGGCGACGTTCTTGTGGCCAAGGATATGCTGGACGGTATAAACGCTGGTGCCAGCCTCAACCTGTAGCGAGCCCAATGTATGGCGGCTACAGTGATAGGTTATATGCTTGGTAATGCCAGCCTCCTTCAGCCAGTTCTTCAGCGGGGCCTGGGTAAGACTATCGTTGAAGCCGACAAAGACCTTGTCTGTCGGTTTGCGGTTTTCATCGCCATCATTAAAGCCAATCAGCTCCAGAGCCTCGTTGCTGATGGGGTTGTTCACCAACTCCTTCGTCTTCTGCATGCGGAGGGTGACGTACATGCCACCGTCACCGTAGGGCTGGATCTTGTCCCAGGTCAGCTGCTTGATGTCGCTCTTGCGCAGACCTGTCAGACAAGAAAAGAGGAAGGCCTTCTTCAATACCTCAGAGGAACAGGGGGTGTTGGCGAGATTGACCAGCTCCTGACGAGAAAGATGCTCCTTTTCCGTGGGGATGGTATCTATACGCTCCAAGAATCCGTTCGGATTCTCCATAATCTTGTGCTCGCGGTAGGCGGTATGAAGCACGGCACGGAAAGTAGACCAATAGCCCGCTATACTATTTATATGTAAGGTATACTCCGTGTGCTTCAGTTGGTGGGCAGTCATCAGGTACTCCTTGAACTTGTTGCAGAAATCGACATTGATCTCGTCAAAGCGGCATTTGCCGTTGCAGAACCTCTCGAAGTGGAGATAGACATTCTCCCACTTTGCGTTCTTCTTGTAGGCTTTGTCCTTGAAGTAGTCGAGGAAGCTGCCCTTCATCTTCTCCTTGTCGAAGAAGTCGTAGCGCTCGTTGACAATACTCTCGAAACGACGGCAGCGCAGAGCCTCGGCCTTCTCACGCATGCGGTCGTTGTAGTCCTTCTCGCGCTGCGACTTAGGTTTGTCGTAAATATAGATGCCCAGCGACTCATGGCGCATTACCTTCATAGTGCTCTCATCCCTGTAGCCAGGGTAGTAGTCCAAGTAAAAGGACAACTGTTCTCCGTTTTTGATTTTCCGTGTTCGGAGTGTCACGGTCTTGCAAATGTTACTCATATACATTATTATATTTTAGTGAATATTCTTGGTGAAGCGTCTCTTCACATGTGCAAATTTCGCTCATTATCCTTGTATGGTGGCAGTTATTATGCATAATGTACCCGTAATGTCTTGATAATGTTGGTTGTTCATGCAAAATAGGCCGTAATCTTCAGCCAAAGTGCTCATCATAACTGGTTCCACATGAATGCTCATACGATATTGTAGCTGCCATATAGCGCAAACCTTTTCTCCATGATCCTGTCGAAATCAGCCTTGGGAATAAGGTTTTTTACACCGACTTTGACCATGATGACGCTGTTCTTCTTAGCAATGATTCCGATATTAGCGGTACTCATGCCATATTTCTCCGCTGCCTCCCTCGCAGTGTAGTAGTTGTCATCCTTCACGAGGTCTGTGCGCCTTAGTTTCTCAAAGTGGTCTTTGGAGTAGTAGGTCTTGCCATATTCCCGCTTGGTCGGAATATGATGTCGATAAGCATTGGAACGGACTGAGGCTGCACTCATACCGTAGAGTTCCTGAGCTTCCTTCATAGTCAGCCACTCACTGACAGCCTCCACATCAGCCGACTTGCCAAACAATGCATCCATGTGCTTGCGACTGTAGTAGTTCATCCCAGCAATTCGGCACACTGGTACTTGATTCCGCTTCGCTGAGGTATAGAGCCACGACTTCTTGACCTTGTAGATACGCATGACCTCTTCGCCGGAAATGTAGTCGAGCACCTCAGACTCTTGATTGCTCACATCCACAGCCTTACTTACTGCCATGCTTTTGGTATTCTTGGCAGTAGTCACAGATGCTTTCTTTGGTCTATTTGTCGGCAACACCCGATGATACGGATTCCCTGCCAGCATCTTCTCAATATCAGCTTTGCGGATAAAAGCCATACGACTGCTGATCCTTGATGCCGCCAGTTTCCCCTCATTCACCAACTTATACACATACTGCCGAGAACACCCCATAAGTATCGCCGCCTTGGCAAACGTCAGGTACTCCTGCTGCTGGAGATTAATCATAGGTTCTACGGCATTCATAAAATCCTGCCGCCGCTTCTTCCGCGCCTCCTTTGCCTTCGTCTGACACTCCTCGCAGCAAAACTTCTGCATTCCGCTTCTTGCCACAAACTCCTTACCGCAATACTTACACTTTCTAATTGCTTTCATTTTCAACACTCTTTTGATGGTTCTACGTACATTTTCTTTTCCCCTACCGTTGAGTCAACCTTGCTTCACATTCGTCACCCTATGTCAACTCCGTCCGCATCGTGACTCTATCCGAATCCGCCCGCCATGTTTTGTCATCCTTTGCATCCCGTCGTAACCCTTTGTCAACTGAGTCCGCAGAATGACGATTTCAAGGCCCCGTAAATTCCTCGCGGTAGAAATACGTTGCAAAAATATACTGAAATTCGGTTACTACCAAATTCCAACTATTAAGTGTTAAAAATCAAAAGTTACTGAAAATGAGAGTTTTACAAATAGATAGTATTAGATATTCATGGTTGTTTACACCCGTTTAGATACAACCACCAAAAGGACTGTTATATAATTCGAGCAAGGAGTTAGGAAGTTCAATAGATGTTAGGCTTGAGCAATCTTTGAATGCTTCACTATTGATGTATTCTACTGAGTTAGGAATTACTACGGACTTCAGGCTGGTGCAACCAGAGAAAGCCTCAGATTCGATAGTCTTAACTGAATTAGGCAGTACGATGGAGGTCAGGTTACTACAACCCCAAAATCCACGAACCTTTTCCAGACCCACAAAATACTGCAGTTCGTCGAAACTGGTAATATCCGTTTTCCATGTAAACATATAGTCGTATATTTCTGTTACAACAGCGGCCTCGTACAAGCTCAGCTCACCGTCCCTATTGGTATCCCAGAAGTTGACGCAGATTTCCTTTACTTTAGCATCGGCAAACTCGATAGGAGCGTCCTTCATGACCTTTAAACTGATATCGTCGAAATGGAAGACATCTGACTTACTACTTGGTCTATTGAAGCGTAGAGTTATTGTCTGGCAGCCGTTTTTTTCTGCACCGACAGTTCCGCTGTAAGTACACGTATTCCATTCTCCTCCTCCTTTTACTGTAAATCGACCCAATTCCTCTGAAGTCAAGTTCGCATCTCTACTTGAACTAGTTTTTGCTCGCATGGAAAATTGAATCATGTCACCCTTCGAGAAGGGCTCAGTCAATCTGATAATGAACTCAGTACTCGTAGGATTTGCAGTAAATGTAATCCTGGCACAATGATTGTTCGCGTCGTCGTCATCAACGACAATATCGTTGGCATCAAGGTCCCGCGAACCTTCGTCCTTAACATTAATGGCAAAGCTACTGTAGTCCGAACCTTCGAAATCACCGTTCACAATGCGTTCTTCCAATGTCTGCGCAAAACCATTACCGGCAAGCAACAGGCCTGCCAAGAGTAAACAATAATGTAATGTACATTTCATAATTATACTTTTCGTTGTTATATGATATAAGTCATTGTTCTATTTTAGGCTCGATACACTTCTCACGATAGCTTATATATGGAAGCCTTTTATGTCTTTGGAAAAAGAATAGCGCAGCCTCTTCCCATATTCCTCTTAGGCTTGCGACAGCCCCCTATATCCTATGGTGGTAGCCTGCGCTAAAAGCACAAGCTCCGAATATAGGGTTGCTCTTTTTCTTTCTGAGGTCGCAATTCAAGAGGAAACGAGCAGTATGTCTTGCACTCTTTGGAGAATGCGGGTGCAAAGGTACAAATAATTTGTGAGAATCAATGTGCTATGGTGAAAAAAGATTATCATTAGGGAGTTTTTCGCAAGAGATTGGTTGGAAAAAGCGATGATATAGCATCAACGGCTTGAAAAACGTTCTTTCTCCTTCACTCCTTTGGGCTGGCAGCGAAGCAGGTGCTTGATGAAAGTCGCAAGATGCCGTTCAAAAGGTTCTGAGGTGCCATGTAAAAGCATAGAAAGTGCCGTTCGAAAGTGTCGTAAGTGCCGGCCTAAAGTTAAAACAGCGTCAATGTCTGTTAAAACAAAGGCAATGTTTATTAAAACAAAGGCATTGATTGATAAATCAAAGGCATTGTTTTGTGTTTTTCAGACCTTTTGTTTATCTTTGCATTCAAATCAAACAAAATCAAACAAAATAACTATGTACGCTAAGTATATCAAAAGGGAAATTCCCGACCTGAATGGTATAGGTAGGACACAGGCCTATTACCAGATGGAACTGACTCCGAAGAGCTTCGAGGCTTTTGTGAGCCAGTGTGCTCGCGAGGGCAACATGGATGAGAGCCAGATCCTGGCAGTTATGTCGCTGGTCAGCGAGAAGTTGGCACTTTGTATGGCGGAAGGATTCTCAGTGAAGCTCGACGGCATCGGCACCTTCAACGCGAAACTCGGCGTGAGGAGCGACATGCTGCAAGATGCCTTCGAGCCTGGCGAGCCAAGCCATAATTCACAGAGTATTCAGGTGACGGGCGTGGCCTACAGGGCCGACAAGGATCTCATCAGGAACATGCGTCGGATATGCATTCTTGAACGTGGTGGCGAAAGCCGTATCAAGAAGTCAAGGCTGACGATAGAAGAACGTATTGAGAAAGCCCGTGCCTTCCTGCAGAAGAACATGTTTATGAGGGTTCCCGACTATGTTCGGCTGACGGGACTCTCGCGAACGACAGCCAGTCAGGAACTACGCAAGCTGGCCCTTGACCCTTCGACAGGCATCACCAGCCGAGGCCAAAGAAGCCAGAAATACTACGTGCTTCGATAATAGTTCAAATTAGAGCCATTATGAGCCTGATATTCTTCTTCGCTGTCGTGGGTTGCAGGGCGATTTCGAGGGGTAAGCCGGGAGGATTGATGCAGGCGACGCGGTAGAAGCCAGCATTAAGGAGTTGTTGTTCGTCGGCTATACGGCCGGCTATTAGCATGACGGGGACGTGATGGTGTTGGGCGCGCTGGAGGATACCGAAGGGTAACTTGCCCATGAGTGTCTGGCGGTCGGCTGAGCCTTCGCCGGTGATTACGAGGTCAGCGTCTTGCAACAGGTCGTCGAAATGAATGGTATCTAAAAGGAGGTCGATGCCTGAGCGACAGTCGGCATTCATGTATTGAAGGAAAGCATAGCCCAAGCCACCTGCTGCGCCTGCACCAGGCATGTTTTGGCAGTCATGGCCCAGATGCTTGGCAGAAGCCTCTGCAAAGCGTTTGGCACGAGCATCAAGGGCAAGAACGTCAGCATGCAAAGCCCCTTTGACCTGCGGTCGAGTTTGCTCACGCTCGGCAATCGAATCGAATTCCGATAGCTCTCGCTTAGTCGCAAACTTTTGAGGAGCGAAAACAAACGCTGCACCATTCTCGCCACAGAGCGGATTGGTGACATCCGTTGCTATCGTGAAGCGAACGTCATCCAGTTCGCGCACATCGTCCCAGTTGCCTCCCTTCGAAAAACTATCGATGATCGCCCGCAGCATCCCTATGCCGCAGTCGCTGGTGGCGCTGCCGCCAAGCCCTATGATGATGTGTTTACATCCCTTGCGCACAGCATCCACTATCAACTGTCCTGTGCCGTAACTCGTGGCCACCATCGGATTGCGTTCTTCCGGCGAAAGCAGCGTCAGTCCGCTGGCCTTGGCAATCTCTATCACTGCCGTATCGCCCTGCACCAGATATTGCGTCACAATAGGCCTCATTAGCGGATCCTTCACGTTGACTTCAACCAATTCGCCGCCCATCGCCGCCATAAAAGCATCTAGCCATCCTTCTCCCCCATCGCTCACAGGCACCTGCACGACCTCTGCATCTGGCATCTTGTCTATAATACCTTCCCTTGCCGCCTGATTAGCCTCGGCCGTTGTCAGACAACCCTTGAACGAATCAATCGCTACGATGACCTTTTTCATTTCGTTTCTTACGTTGGTACATTAATAGTCTTACGATACCCCATACCCGTCACATGACAGATAAGCCGTTCGTCTTGATTGGTGACGCGCACCTCCACAGCAGGAATCTTATGATGGTCGCATATGCCGACAGCCTCTGCCCGCAGCACATCGCCTTCGCGCGCACTCGATACAAACATGATGCTGTTATTGATGCCGAACGTCAACTGTCCGTTATGGTTCATCCAGGCAGCAATCGCCAAGTCTGCCAACGTAAACAGCGCCCCTCCCTGACACACATTGCCGCCGTTCAGGTGCATCGTCGTCACCGTCATCTCAGCCACAGCATGCAGCTCGTCCACCTCCGTAATCCTGCAACCTGCATTGGCCGCAAACCTATCCGTCCGATTTAATAGTTCCTTTATATCCATGTCTATCAAGTTTCTTATTCATACTACAATTGTGCGTACAAAGATAGCCATATTTTTCTATTTTCTCATATCTTTGCCGTTATATTAGGAAAGTTTATGAATTAAATAAAAGGTCAGTTCAAGTTTTTTTCGTACCTTTGCAAAATCAAATAAACTACAAATATGAAAAAGTTATTATCGATGGCCCTCATGGCGAACATGACGCTGGCGGCAGTGGCACAAAGCGTGATGGACGTGAATACGAAGAAGTTGGGGGCACCCATCCAGAAGACGATGTACGGCATTTTCTTCGAGGACATCAACTATGCCGCCGACGGCGGATTGTATGGTGAACTGGTGAAGAACCGTTCGTTCGAGTTCCCACAGCACCTGATGGGCTGGCAGGCTTTCGGACGTGTTGACGTGAAGGGCGACGGACCCTTCGAGCGTTGTCCACACTACGTGGTACTGGACAACCCGGGTCATCACGATCGCAGGACAGGTTTGGTGAACGAGGGCTACTTCGGCATCGGCGTGAAGCAGGGCGAGCAGTATCGCTTCTCGGTATGGGCGAAGGCTCCGAAGGGCAAGACTGCCATCCGCGTGCAGCTCATCGATGAAAGCTCGATGGACGAACGTCAGGAATTTGCCGAGGAAAAGGTGGACGTTACCTCTGCGGAATGGAAGAAATATACCGTCATACTGACGTCGATAAAGACACTGAAACGGGCTAAGCTGCGCATATTCCTGCAAGGGTCGAATAGTGTGGCACTGGAACATATCTCGCTATTCCCCGTCAACACCTATAAGAACCGCGAGAACGGTATGCGCCGCGACCTAGCTCAGGCCTTGGAAGACCTCCACCCCGGCATTTTCCGTTTCCCCGGTGGTTGCATCGTGGAGGGTACTGATCTCGCGACGCGCTACCAGTGGAAGAACTCGGTAGGTCCTGTGGAGAACCGTCCGCTGAACCAAAACCGCTGGGAGCACACCTTTGACCACCGCTACTTCCCCGACTACTATCAGTCGTACGGACTGGGCTTCTTTGAGTTCTTCCAACTCTCGGAGGATATCGGTGCCGAACCGCTGCCCATCATTAGCGTAGGTCTTGCCTGCCAGTTCCAGAACTGGAACGACGAGTCTGCCCATGTGAAGACGGACGAGCTGCAGCCCTATATCGACGACTGTCTCGACCTCATTGAGTTTGCCAACGGACCCGCTGACAGCAAGTGGGGAAAGGTGCGTGCCGACATGGGCCATCCAGCTCCTTTCAACATGAAGTACATCGGAGTGGGTAACGAACAATGGGGCGAGCTCTACTATGAGCGTCTGAAGCCGTTCATGGCTGCCATCCACGCCAGATATCCTGACATCAAGATTGTAGGCAGCAGCGGTCCGATGCCCGACGACCAGCCTGACAATACCTATCGTTTTGAAGACGGATGGAAGGCCATGAGAGATCTGAAGGCTGACCTTGTCGACGAGCATTACTATCGTGATGAGGAGTGGTTCCTCAGTCACGGATTGCGCTACGACACGTACGACCGCAAGGGGCCGAAGGTGTTTGCCGGCGAATACGCCTGTCACGGCAAGAGCAAGAAATGGAACCACTACGAGGCCGCCATCCTTGAGGCCGCCCTTATGACCGGTTTCGAACGCAATGCCGACATCGTCCACATGACTTCTCCCGCTCCGCTCTTCGCCCACGTCGACGGTTGGCAATGGCGTCCCGACCAAATATGGTACGACCAGACGCAGATGTTCTGTACTGTGAGTTACTACGTGCAACAGCTCTATGCCACCAACAAGGGCACCCATGTGCTCTCGCTGACAATGGACAAACGACCTGTGGCCAACCAAGATGGTCAGAACGGACTCTTTGCTTCAGCGGCATTCGATAAGGATGCCGCTGAGGTCATCGTCAAAGTGGCCAACACATCGAAACAGGTGCAGCTCATCCGTCTGAACCTGAAGGATTTGACGGGCGTCACCATGGCGCAGACCTTCACCTTAAGCCATGCAGGCATGGACGATGAGAACAGCATCCAGCGTCCTGAATTGATCACCCCACAGCGCGGCACCATCGCCGTTGAGGCCGACAAGAAGCAGAGCTTCATCAACGACCAACTGTCGCCCATGTCGTTCCGCATCTACCGTGCTAAAAAGTAAATCGGCTGATGTCAGCTGTTTGTTTCATCATTACCTGCGGCCTTGGCGGTTTTGATTGTCGCGGTTGCCCCATTTCTTGTCGTAGCGTCCTTCGGTATCGATCTTGCCGCCGAACATGTTGAGGCGGTAGCGAACGTGGAGCATGGCATAGGAATTGACGCTGTTATACTGGGTGTCGCTACGACCGGTAGCGTTCACCCAGCGTTCGTAGTTGGACTGCTGGCCGAGCAGGTCGTAGAAGTTGAGTGCTACGACGAGTGACTTGTTCTTCAGGAACGGCTTCGATATCTGTCCGTTCCACAGCAGTTCGTTGGTATTCATCGACGAGTCGTTGTATCCCCGTCGGCTGCGCTCGTGGAGGTTCATGGATACCTCGAAGTCGAGTGGCAGGCGCACGAGGAATTGTCCGCCGTAGTCGAACTGCCATGTGTCGAGGTCGGCGGTGGGCTGTAGCTCGTTGCGCGAGTGCTGGTAGTTCAGCCGTCCGTCGAGGGCTATCTCGAGCCAGTCGTTGCGGTAGCTGGCGGTCAGTCGCTGGCTGAGGTTGGTGGTGCGCGTGGTGTTTTCCTCGGCGTCGGCCTGCCGTTGGGCTACGTAGCTGACATAATGGTTGTAGCGGATGCGGGTGTCGGTACCGACGTTCCAATGGGCGGTGGTGTCGATGGCGGTGTTGAAGGTGAATCCGCCGTTGATGTTCCAGTTGCCGTTGATGTTCTCTGGTCGCGAGATGCTTCCGCCCGTGGCAGGATTGTAACGCACGAAGTTGGAGATGGCGTTGCGCGTATGGCGGAAGTTGAAGTAGGCTACGATGGAGCGCTTGTGGCGCACGATGTAGTTGTTGTAGTAGGCGTTCAGCGAATTGGTGAACGAGGGCTTCAGTCCGGGGTTACCCTGCGTGATGTAGAGTGGGTTGGAGTCGTCGGTGATGTCGAGCAATTGCGTCATCTCGGGCTGGCTGGTCTCGCCGCGGTAGTGGAACCAGAGGTTGCTCTGCTCGCTGAACTTGTAGTGGAAGTCGAGCGTAGGGGTCAGGTTAACGACGTTGCGGATGGTGTCGACGTAGATGCCGCGGTAGTCCTGGATGAAGTCGGAGTGCTGCGGTTGGACGAGGACACCGATGTTGTAGTCGTATTTCTCGACGCGGTGACGCAGGTTCAGCCGGATGTTGTGTGTGTAGTTCTTGTATTCCGAGTAGCGGCTGAGACTGCGGTCGAGGGCGGCGGGCTGCTCCAGATTGCCTCCGACAGGTGCGGCCCAGGGTTCCCACTCGCGGTATTGCGGCTCGATGCCGTAGAAGGGGTCGGCGTTCATGTGGCTGTAGTCGTAGGTCTTGCGGTCGCTTTTGTTCTGACTGTAACGCAACTCGTAGCTGGCCTGCAGGTGGGCGCCCTTCCAAAGCGGTTCGCTGTAGGTGCCGCTCAGCACGTAGCCGCTATTGTCCGAAGGTGTCGTGTTGTAGCGGGCGGTGTAGTAGGTGGAGTCGAGTCCGGCCTGATTCTTGACGCGGAAGAGGTGGACGGCATTGTCGCTGGCATTTTGGTTTTCGCTGTTGCCTCCGTTGGCTTCCAGTCGTAGGACGACGTTACGGCCTCGCGGGTTCAGGCGGCGGTATAGCTGTAGCATGGCCCATGCGTTCTTGTTTTCGCCATAGGTCAGGCTAGTGTTTTGGTTGCGGTTGATGATGTATGGCATCAGCGGATTGGTGGGGTCAGGGGTTAATCCCATTTCAGCCACATCGTCCAGCGGATTGCTGCTGTATTTGTAGGGGTCGTCGTCGAATGTCGCTGCGAGCGACACGTTGGTAGCGTCGTTGGTGCCGTAGCTGCCGTTGGCACGCAGCAGGATATTGGTCAGCGTGTCGGGTTTCCACTCGACGCGGATGTTGCCCCACCAGTTGTTACTGCGGGTGAAGTTCGACGTCTTGTTGTTCGAGAAGTTTCGCGATGTTTCACTATAGAACGTCTCGCTGGCATTCTCGGTCTGATTGTCGCCGCCGCGGTGGTTCCAGCGTACGTTCGCGTCAATCTTCAGCTTCTTGCCGTCGTCGTAGTTGAGGTTGGTGCCGAGCATCTTGCGAGCGTTCAGTCCGCGACGGTTCCACCAGCCGGCATTCTCTTCCTTGTTGTTGAAATTGCCAAGGATCACAATGCGTGTATTGTCTGTGAAGCTCGAGGCCATGCCGCGTGAGGCATAGCGGCGCTTGGTGCCGCCGGCAAAGTCAAGGTTGGTCATGTAACCGCGGTTCATGCCTTTCTTGATAGAGAAGTCGAGCACGGTCTCCTTGTTTCCGTCGTCGATGCCGGTAATGCGCGACTGGTCCGACTGCTGGTCGTAGAACTTCAGGTTCTGGATGATGCTGACGGGGATGTTTTTGAGTGCCGTTTCCACGTCGCCGAGCATGAACTCCTTTCCGTCGAGCAGAATCTTCTTCACCTCCTTGCCGTTGATGGTGATTTTGCCGTCCTCATCGACGTCGGCACCGGGTATGCGCTTGATGAGCTCCTCGATGGCTGAACCTTCCGGCGTGCGGAGCGCCTCGGGATTATAGACGATGGTGTCTTTGCGGACGATGACTTGTGCGGCACGGCCTGTGACGACGGCCTCTTGGAGCAGGATGCTCTCCGACTCCATGAGGAGGTTGCCGAGGTCCTGGTTCTCGTTGCGCCGCAGCGTTATCTCGCGCTCAATGGTCTGGTATCCCAGTGACGAGATGCGCAGACGGTAGGTGCCTGTTCCTGGTGCCAGGACGTAGAAGTTGCCGCGTTCGTTGGTCACGGTTCCTCCGACGAAGGTACTGTCGGAAGCGGTGAACAGCTGGACGGTAGCTTGTATCATCGGCTCTTTCAGGTCGGCATCAAGCAGTTGTCCGCGTATGGTCAGTCGCCGTTCGTCGGGATCGGGCTGGGCGGACGTTGTGAGCAATGAGAAATGAATAGTGATAAATGTCAGGATGAGTATTATACGTTTTGTCATCGTCTTGATTAATATATGGTAATTATGTATTTCTTGTGCTCTCGCGAATCTCCAGTCTGGTCTTAACGACCATACGTCTCACGCGGTTGTCCCCGTTTATCTGGTCTAACAGCAGACGGAACGCCTTCGTACCAATCTCCTTAGGATTCTGTTTTATGTATGATATCCGCGGATTCATCACGTCCGACACCCAGTCGCTCATATATCCGATGACCGACACGTCCTCAGGAATCCGAAGATTGCGACTCTTAATGGCTACCATCGATGACGTAGCCAGTGGACCGAAGGTTGCAATGATTGCGTCTGGAGGCTCCGGCAGGTTCAGTAGTTCCAGCGTATCCATCAAGCCGGAGTTGAAACTGGCATCGTGACACCTTACCAATTCCTTTCTGATGGGAATGCTGCGTTCGCGCAACGCCTCCAGATATCCGTGCTTACGGTCGGCGGTCTGTTTCAGTTTGTCCGACCCTCCGAGGAATGCAATGCGCCGCGCTCCGCCATCAATCAGGTAATGTGTGGCCTGACGCGCTGTGTCGGCATCGTTGATCACTACCGACGTCACATCCACATCTGCAGCACGGTCGAACAGCACCAGCGGAATGTTGTGTTCCTTCACCCGCAGCAGATGACTGTAATCCGTCGTTTCCTGCGACAGACTGACGATGATACCCGAGACGTGCATTTCCACCAGTCGCTCGACGCTCTCTACCTCGTAGTCATAACGGTCGCAGGTATCTGTCACGATGGACATATAGCCAGACTTGCGCGCCTCGGACTCTATCCATCTCACAATATGAGCGTAGAGATTGTACGACATGTCAGGCACAACGATGCCGATAATCCGCGTCGCATCGCGATGTTCCGCAGCAGCAAAATCCATCGGCTGGTAGCCGTTCTCAGCCGCCATACGCTCTATCTTCTGCCTCAACTCTTCGCTGACGCCTTTTTGCCCTTTCAATGCCCGAGACACACTGGAGACGTTTACTCCCAGCGTCTTGGCAATGTCCATCCAAATGATGCTATTGTTATTATTTTTAAAAACCACCGACTTTCGCAAGCAGGTGGCTTATGTACAACTAAAAATATATAAATTTTTGTGTTGGTCAGTGCAAAGGTAGAGTAATATTGCCGATTCTCCAAGAAAACCCACGAATTTCTGCGCAACACTCTGCGCAACACCTTAAAATGATGTACGCAACAGTAATTTTATCCATATTTCTTGCCATTTTCGCAAATTTTCGCTAATTTTGCAGTCGAAAACAGTAAGAACGTGCAACACCGTCAACAAGAAAAAAACATAGCAATGAAGAATATCCTATTTACCGTTGCATTGCTCCTGGCAGCAATGACCGTTCAGGCCCAGACAACGCCTGAAATGAAGAAAGATGTGGCTGATATCCGTAAGATGTATGCTGAGGCCAAGCAGGAAATGGAGGGCCTTGACAAGCTGGAGCGCGAAGGACTGCCGCCCAACAAGACAGTCTTCAGCAGCAACTATAACGAGGGTGGAACGGGTCCGACGAAGGAAGTCATCACCTATTACCATCGTTTGGATTTCGACGAAGAGTCGGAGATGGCCTTTCAGCGTCCGTTCTTTGTCACGCGCAAGTTCAATGTCGCAGCCAGAGAGCATTACCAGGAGTTCATGTACGACAAGAAAGGCAATCTCAAGTTCTTCTTCGAGAAGAACCCAGACGGCGAGACTCGATATTACTTCTGTAAAGACGATGTGTATGACGTCATCAAGGGTTCGATGAGCATGGATTGCGGCTTTGCCGGTCGTCTGAGCATGGAACTGATAAACGCCTTTGATATTATCAGAAACCGAAACTGGGATTAATATTTACCTTGGCGGAAGGGGTAGATTGTAATGCCGATGGTGAGTGCGCGGTTCTTGTAATAGCCGCTGATGTCAGACGTCAATGCTATAGGCGAGCCTGCTATGTCGTGGAAATCGCCAAACACATTGCAGTAGCGCCCCAGGTCTTTGTTCACTTTGAGGGAGGCATAGAGCCAGGGGTGCTCGTCGTACCGTCTCTTTCGGCTACTGTAAAGCAGCAGCGATGACAGTCGCCAGCCGGAACCGAGAGTCAGCGTGGGAGCCAGTTTCAGATGATAGTAATTATCATGGAAGCCGTCGCTAAACGCTCCTTCATCTACATGCTGGTGATAATAATCCGCACCTGCCGTGAGCCTTAGCGGTCCGTGGTGCCAGGTGGCCGAAGTCCTGATGCCAGTCACCTGTTCATTGCTGGTAGTTGCATCTTTCTTCCATTGGTGGAGCAGACTGGCTGAAGCGAATAGTTTTGGTGTTTGATAGTCATAACGCCCCTCCACCTGCCAGACGAGGTTTGTTGCGAAATCTGTGGTGTACTGACGCAGGTTGGTAAGATCATCCGTGTGGAAGAAATCACTTACCGCGGGAGTATAGAAATTACGTCCTAAGTTGCCTTGCAGGAAGTGTCGCCCGCGCTTGTAACCTACACTCGCGTGGAGAGCATGGTCATTACGACTGTGCGACCATTCTTGTTCGTCTGCATCCAGGTTGCCCTCGTACCTGTCCCAGATACCAATCAGTCTCAAACGGTCGCCAACGGTCAGAATCCACGGCCCCAGCTCATAGTCGAATTGCAGATAGAGGTCGTTGTAGAGATATTGTTCTCGCTCGATGGTCTTGGTTTCATTTTTGATGTAGTCTATTTCCCAACCTGCTGTTACCGTCAGATGATCCGTAAAGAGCGGGAATCCAGCTTCAACATTCCAGATGGGTGCCCAGGTCTGCACGTCCAATGTGTTTTCCGTCATATTCATATAGTCAAGCCCGCCTTCTAAGTAGAGATAAGCCCCACGGTCATTCAGCGTCCGCTCGTAGGTAGCCGAAAACTCCCCAAGACGTTCCCGGCTTGCATCCTGCCCACTTTCCCCGTCAACAAAGAAACGGTCGGCCTGATCCAGATAACCTTGTATCAGCTTGAATTCCAGTTTGTCGCGCTCTGTTGGTTGCCAGTTCAGGAATGCCGTTGCGTTTTCTATTCCTCTGCGCGAAGTCACACGCATACCATCATTGATGCTTCCCTTGCCATAGCGAAACTCCGTGTTCAGCATACCCCTTACGCTGACCTTTTCGCCACTCTCGGCATACGAGGCAAACATCCTGCCATTGCCGTAGGTGCTGCCTGTCAGGGCAATCTTC
>CADCDY010000059.1 GCA_902800245.1 uncultured Prevotellaceae bacterium | reverse complement strand
GTTCTACTGATCATTTTTTACGTTGAAAATTTGGATGTTGGATCATGGGGAGTTAAGAACGATGTGTAATACAGAAACTTCAAAAAGTGATCAGTAGAATTTGTCTCAAAATAACCCCGAAATTGGGCAATAAATCAACTAAAATTCCACGTTATAAAGCATAACGTGGGATTTGTCGTCTCTGGGAATAGCCCTAAATAAAGGCGTTCCGAAGAATCGGTCATTTTGGTCACTCGGTCAATCGCGGGCGTGAGCGACGGAGAGGGGAAGAATGGTTCATTTTATTTATACGATATCCCGTTTTGTGAGGATAATTTGCCAATGTTGGGTGGTTTTTTATTGTTTTTTAGCATTTGTGGCGGATTGTGACTTGATATATGTAAAGGATTACGGGGATTTTAAAAAGATTTCTGCATAAAATTCCCCAAAATTCAAAAATAAAACCGTAACTTTGCACGCTGTAAGCGTGCGAGGCTGCTAGCGCTTGGCCATTGATGCAAGCATCATGGCGCTCGCTTAACCGCAGCCTTGACGGCGTAGGTCGCGAAGCTGCTACCGCTCGGCCGAAAGATAGAAGTGATTTGAAAAAGAAAATATACCGAAGAATGAAAAGACTGATTTTTAGTTTAGCGATGCTCTTGACAATGACAATGAGCATCAGTGCGCAGGACTTATTGGGAGACCTGCCACAACTGACATCACCGAAGAATGTGAAGGTGACAGATGTCGGCAAATGTACATTGTATGCGGCCGAGGTGCTGGTGGAAGACTCACTGACGGGCAGACAAGACACCGTCTATCAGTCGGTACCTGATGTGGTATGGCAGTCGGAAGGGGCGGACATTTACCAGTCTGAACGACCTTCTCGTAGAGCATTGTCAGCCACTAAACTCACGGGTTCGCTGAATACTTTCTTCGCTAACTTGACGTTTTACGTGTTTAAGTTTACCTACGAATCGATAGACAGCGAAGGCAAGACGGTGACACTGTCGGGCATTGCGGCAACCCCAGACCCCAAGTTGTCAAGTGAAGTGAACAATATGCTGATCGGTACGCATATCACCATTACTTCCGATGCCGAGCGCCCTTCGAACCAGACCAGCAAACTTGAGTCGACCGACTGGGGTATACTGTTCTCGATGGCTGCGGGAAAACCGACAGAAAAGGCTACGGGAGTGAAGGTCGGGGGCGCTGTTTTAAATACCGTATTAAGTACTGCAACATTCGGCCTTTGGGGGGTTGCCAAGTCGACTGTAGATGTTGTGAGAATTATTAAATATGACGAATGCCGTCGTAATTTTGTAGTCATGCCCGACTACGAGGGCTATGGTGTAACAGTAAACCGCGCCCATCCATATCTGTATCAGGAACTTACGGCCCGTCAGGTTGCCGACGCGGCACGTGCAGCCTATTATGCCTATCACAACGATGCAGGACTGAAAGACATCCATTTGAAGTTCAGGAAAGACTGGAAGACGGTGGTCTGCGGTTATTCGCAAGGTGGCTCGGTGGCCATGGTTACCCAGCGTTTTATGGAGCAGAACCATATAGACGATGAATTCCATCTGACGGGGTCTATCTGTGGCGACGGTCCCTACGACCCCATGTCGACACTGATGTACTACGTGAAGTGTGACAAGGAGGACAAGTCGATGTCGATGCCTGTCGTGCTGCCGCTCATCGTCAAGGGCATGTTAGACACCAATCCTTATATGCGTGCGCACAAGGCTGCAGACTACTTTAACCCTAAGTTTATAGAGACTGGCATTCTGGACTGGATTGGTCAGAAGAAAAAGACGACGGGTGACATAGAGAATGCGTTTAAGGACTGTTATTATAATGGTAAAAACGGAGACAAGACGTATTTTCGCGACATTTTGGAACCCAACGGCAGTGCCAAGATGCGCAACATCATGAACAAGGAGTGCCTTGATTACTTCACGAATATCTACGATAAATACAAGGATAAGTACAAGACGGCTGAGGGTATTCCCCTTCCTGAAAAGCGTGGTGTGATGGAAGACCTGCACATGGCTCTTGCCAGCAATGACTTGACCAACGGCTGGGAGCCGAAACACCACATCCTGCTGTTTCACTCGAATGCCGACACGACGGTGCCTTACGACAATGCCGAACGTGCCAAGGCCAAGTTGGGCGATTGGGCTGTGCTGCACACGGCTAATTTGAAACATGACCATGTAGACTCGGGAAAAGACTTTTTTGCCGGCGACGATAATGGGAAAATCCTCGTCAATGACAATCTGCGCATTACCTTTGCCATAAAGGCTTTGGTGGATCTACCGTATCAGGGACAGACGAAAGGTGCTATTAAGGAATGGTAAGGAGTTTTTTAAGAAAATGAAGATGACAATGAAAAAGATATTATTCATATTGGCCATCCTTTTGCCAATGGGTGCATGGGCTCAGCAGTTCACTGACAGCATTCTGGTGAATGGTAAGAAGACGGTTGCAGAGTTCGTGGTGTCAGGAACAGACGAGTGTAAGCTGGGCTCTGGGTTTAATGCCTGCATTTCGCAATATAGCCAGGGTAGCGTCACTATTCCGAAAGAGGTGACCCACGACAAGAAGACTTACAAGGTGAAGGAAATCAACAGAATAGCTTTCCGCTTGTGTTCTAAGATTACCAGCGTCAATCTTCCCGACGGTGTAACGCGTGTGGGCGAGTTCGCCTTCCAGGGCTGTCAATCGCTGGAGGAGATAGACCTGTGCACCACGCTGACGTCTATCGGTTCGGGAGCATTCATCGACCTGCCAGCGCTGAAGAAGGTGAAGTGTGACGCCACGACTCCCCCAGTGTGGGAATATAACGACGTGTTCAAATTCCACAGCGAAGGCATCGGTTCGACAAAAGTGGAGAAATACACCCCGGACCTCCATGTGCCAGACGCAGCCATAGAGGCCTATAAAAACTCCAAGTTCACTAAACCTGAGATAGGGTGGACCACGGCTGAGGGCTGGGGTAACTTTGCATACATAACTGACAGTCACGGTGCTACGCTCCGCATTACGAATGTTGCTGAGATGAATGGGTTCCGTGATGCCGTGAATAAAGGAATAAAATTTACGAAGGTTGTACTGGAGGCTGACTTAGACATGAGTGTGGACCAACCATGGACCGTGTCCATCGGCGATGAAAAAGATCATGCCTTCACGGGTGTTTTCGACGGACAGGGCCATACCATCAGCAGACTGAATGTGAAATACGGCTCTGCCGGCCTTTTCGGATACTTGAAAGGTGCCAGGATTGTCAACCTGAACTTGACGAGAGGCTCCTTCGACGGAAAAGTATCGGGTGCGCTTTGCGCCGAGACGGTAGAGGACGAGTCGGGTACTTCCTATACGACGATAGACAGCGTGATGGTTGAGAAATGCGAAGTTCTCGGTGCCAGCCACGGCGGCGGACTGGTAGGAAAAGCTTCGATGGTCAATGTTGACCGGACTGTCGTTATGAACACGAATGTATATGTAACGTACAGTGACGCTTTCCTGAGCGGTCTGTTGGGCTATGTGAAGAATGGCACCGCCAACAACGTTGCCGTGATTGAAGGCGAACTGAAAAGCACTAGTGGTGTCAGTAGTAAGGACGCCTTTACGGGAGGCTGCAAGAGATATGTCGTAAACAACAGCTTTACTACCCACGAACTGAGTGTGACAGTTTATGAACATTTGACTCACGACAATTGTGTCTATAAAAATAAGGACTATGAGTATAAAGACGAGAAAGGCGAGACCCATAAAGCCAAGTTCAAGTCCACCCAGAACGAGACCATGTGTTGTGTAGGGATCTTGGGACTGTCTGACTGGTTATACTGTCCTAATGAGTATCCGTTGCCTGCCTGCTTCGAGGACAGACTGCCCGAGCCGAAAGCCAATGTCATGACGCTGCGTCCTAGAAACATGGATATAGACCGCATCAACGGCTTGTCGATAGCAGAGGGTGATGAAAAGACCATCAAGTGGACAGACTTCAGTAGTGGCACGGGCTCTTTCCTCAGCACTGCAAAATTCACTACCAGCCGTCTCTGGGTGGACGGCAACCTGACAGGTTCTGTCCTGAAGGGAGAGCTGCCCATAGGCAAGACGACGATTACGGCACGTCAGGGCATCAGATATGATGCCACGCTGAATGCCAAGGATGTGGATGATGTCTATGATGTGCCTGAATTCAAGGCAGACGATAACGGAAATCTCGTCATCGGTGACGACGGACAGCCCATCATCACCGGCTACACGCAGATAGAGGAACCGAATTACGAAGCCCAGGCGTACTCATTGTTCTTGCCTTATCAGACCACGCTGCCTATCAACTGCACCGTCTACAAGCCCGTCAAACTGGCCAGCGACGAGAATGGTGTTGCCACGATTGAGATGGAAATGGTGAAGGACAATCAGACAGAAGCCTTCAAGCCATACTTCGTGCTCGTCAATTCAGAAGACGTGATGCTTGGCACTACTCACGAGACCGTCCTCCTTCCCAATGCGGGCAGCAGCATTTCGTTAGGTACCGACTATGAGTTTACGGGCACCATGTATGCCGTGGATAAGGATGCGGCAAAAGATAACCATTTCTACCTCAAGGATGCCGATGATTATGCGCAGTGGAACGTGATGACCGATGACAACAAGACGGCCGTTGAGGCCTTCAGTGCCTACTTCCGTGCAAAGGGTACGAAGACTTCTAAAATCCAGTTGACCTTGGAGCATGTCAGTGATGCTAATTTCGAGTATGAAATGGCGTATGACGAGGAGGGCAACGATGTGCTCTATGTCACCAAGTATAAAGGTGAGGGTGGCGACGTCGTGGTTCCCTCGACCGTTACGGCAAAGGTTGGTGGCGAGGAGCGCACCATGAGTGTGGTGGACATTGAAGACGAAGTGTTTGCGAAGGTGGGTGACAAGATTCGCTCTATCGACCTTAGTCAGTGTGAGAGCCTGAATGACCTTTATATTGACCGAAAGATGGATGGCAATCCCTTCTACAAAGTCAAGGAAACGGCGCTGGTTTTCTTGCCGAAAGACAATGGCAGCGTTGGTGTCAACGTGGTGGTAGGCGACGAGTGTCAGAAGCTGTTGCTGAAAGAAGACGAGGATTTCTATTCGCCTCGTGACTTCAAAGCCAAGAATGTAGAATACAACCGTATCCTATCTGGGGTTCAACAATCTGATGGCACGTGGAAGAGTAAGGCTCACACAGTTTGTCTGCCGTTCGACATGGCCATTCCTGAAAATCAGCTGGAGGAAGTCAAGGTTTATAAGCTCCACGAGGTGGATGTGAACAACAAGGT
Organism: uncultured Prevotellaceae bacterium; assembly: GCA_902800245.1. Taxonomy (GTDB): domain Bacteria; phylum Bacteroidota; class Bacteroidia; order Bacteroidales; family Bacteroidaceae; genus Prevotella. The sequence continues at coordinate 13,807 of CADCDY010000059.1, read as the reverse complement.
ATTCCAGTTCACAAACGAATTCCCCATCTTAATTGCTGGTGAGCCATACGTGATTGTAGTTGGCAAGGGCTCTCTAAGTCTCAGTGCAAAAAATGTCACGATAGTTCCCACACCGAAAGAACCGCAGGCTGTTAAAAAAATTGACGGAACCAAGGACGTCGGTTTGTGGGTTGGTACTTTCAAGAGGATGAATAATAATGAGATGTTGGAGGAGAAAGCCTATATCATTCAGTCCAACGGAACCTTTAGATGTTCAGCAGAGAAATACAGTTATATGTACATCTATCCTTTCCGTGGCTATTTTTCAGCTTCGGAACCTCTGGATTCTGAAATTTATCAAATGAAATTTATCCGGACCGAAAATGGCGTGGAAATAGGTGAGGAGACTGACTTCCCTGCAGATATGTTCGACAGTGACGGTGACTTTGATGGCGAGACGGGAATAACGACATTGAACGCTGAACGTGGAACGTTGAACAACGATAGTGTGTACACGCTGGACGGTCGCAAGCTGAGCGGCAAACCCAATAAGGGCATCTATATACAGAATGGAAAGAAAATCATCATTAAATAACTGCCAAAGATTATGAAAAAGAATAATTATATAAAGCCAAACATGGTAGTCGTGGAGTTAAAGCATCAACCCCTTCTTCAGGTAATTTCACCCCCACCCCCAGAGCCTGGCGGCGCCCCGGGATTCGATTTGGACGAGGAAGAAGTTTTTTAATAAGCCGATAGAAAACGATAGAAGAATGATGAGAAAGAATTTATGGATGTCGACCGCTATGTTGATTTGCGGCGTAATGATGCTGCTGACATCGTGCAGCAGCGACGACAACAACGACAACAACAACAACGGTGGCAACACGACACCGCCGGAGGTGACATGGGAGGAGCCGACGACCGACCGCTGAGCGAGTTTGCCAATTCGTCGACAGGTGCGGCACTCATCAGACGTCTGCCGAAAGTGACGGGCACCTTTACGAACGACACGGAAATGGTGTTGCTATCGGCACGTACACCATCAAGGTGAAGAAGTCGGACAACAGCCTCGTCACTTCGGGTTACACCATCAACGTGGTGGCCTACTCCGCAGGAGGTGGTGGCTACGACCCCGATGACGATGCCGGTCAGGATTAACGACTATTACGTTGATAAACTGAAAACGTTAGTCAAGAAATAGACTTGCGCGCTTCACAGCGCGGGAAATGCACCAAAAATCCCACGTTATAAAGCATAACGTGGGATTTGTCGTCTCTGGGAATAGCCCTAAATAAAGGCGTTCCGAAGAATCGGTCATTTTGGTCACTCGGTCATTTCCGGGCATTTTCGGTCTCGTCGCGCTTGGCGCGGTAGTAGCGGTCGACGAAGTCGATCTGCTCGCGGTTGGGCACCGTGATGAGCGAAGCACCGTTGGAGAACTGCATGGTGGTGGGTTTCGTGTCGTTGAACGTAGGCCAGTAAGGCAGTCCCTTGCCATTGGGATTGAGCGTCTTGGCGAAGTTCACCCAGTATTGCTGGAGGATTTCAGCAACGGCAGCCTCAGCAGGATACTGGTCGGCCTGTGTCAGGAAATGGCCGTTGAGATACATGATATCGTCGGCATGGGCCACACCGCGACGACGACGGTCCTGCGAGAAACTCATCTTCGAAGGCTGAGCGAGATAGGCTGCATAGACGGGGCTCTTGCCTGTCTTGGACTGCAGGGTGACCCAGGCAAACGACGGCCACGCAAAACCCATATCACGGAAAGCGTCGCCAAAGCCGTGCCAAGCCTCATCATCGGTATTGCCGGGATAGACACGCAGCGCCTCGTCGGCCCAGTCGCCGAAGATGCTCTTGACGGTCTTCTGGTAATTCTCGACGGTGATGTCGCGGGGTGCAAAGAGGGCACCCTCGTCGCTGTTGGTCATCACGATGACGGGCACATCATTGTATTCGCCACGCTCGTAGAGGCGATACTGGTCGTCGCAGATGACGTAGCCGTCGACACAGGGCCAGAAGCCTGCAAAGCCCACATTACCGTCGCACAGCGCCATGGCATCCATCTTGCGCAACTGCTTGAGGTTCTTTTTCTTCAGATGTTTCTGGAAGGCCAAGCCCTGCGCTTCGGCACCCTTCTGCGAGGCGTCGAGTCCCAGCGAACGCGGTTGGTCAGTCCAAGGTGCAAACGAACCGCCACTATGGCTGATGCAGGCACGGAAGAGGCCCTTGGCCAATGGTGAGGCACAGAGCATGCTACAACTGATGGCACCGGCCGATTCGCCGAAGATGGTGACCTTCGACGGGTCGCCGCCGAAATTACGAATGTTACGCTGTACCCACTGCAGGGCATAGATCTGGTCGAGGAGTCCGTAGTTGCCAGAATGTCCGTCGGGCGACTCCTTCGTCAGTTCCGGATGTGCCATGAATCCCAGGGCTCCCGTACGGTATTCGATGCTGACAATGACGACGCCACGCATGGCCAGATGGCTCCACAGGTCGCCGCCATACCATTCCGTCTGGAATCCGCCACCGTGAATCCATACCATCACGGGCAGCATGTCGCTGGCACTCGTGGCAGGCGTGGCAATGCCCAGATAGAGGCAGTCCTCACTCATCATGTCGGCGGTACGACCCTCACGCGTAGGCTGTGGGGGCAGCGGTCCGAACTTGTCGCACACGCGGACACCCTCCCACGCCTTGGCAGGCTGCGGGGCGCGCCAGCGCAGGTCGCCGACAGGCGGTGCGGCATACGGAATGGCCTTATACACTGCGAGCGAACCTTCGAGTACCCCCTGTACGTCGCCCGTCTCCACATGGGTCTTCAGGAGCGGCTGCCCCTGTACGTCCGCTGCCGTCATCGTCAGGCACATCAGCGCCATGAGCAGCAAGGAAAAAACAGTCTTCTTCATAGTGATATTGTTATGAGTTATAGTGAATCATTGTTTGATGGTCTGGGCTATCTTGTCGGCATTCATGCTGCGGGCACTGGCGTCGAAGATGTCCTTATACACCCCACCCTGCTGATAGACCTCCGAGGGAGTGCCCGCCTGCACCACACGGCCTTGCTGGAGGACGTAGATGTAGTCGGCATCAATAATCTGGCCGATGTTGTGGGAGATGATGATGACCGTGCGGCCCTGCTTGATGGCGTCGATGCTGGACTTGATCTGTTCGGTGGCAATGGCGTCGAGCGAGGCCGTGGGTTCGTCGAGGAAGATGATGGGCGGGTTCTTGATGAACATGCGAGCAATGGCCACGCGCTGCTGCTGACCGCCGCTGAGCTGGAGGGCGGCAGTGTCGAAGCCGTGCGGCAACAGCATGATCTGGTCGTAGATGGAGGCCTTCTTCGCGGCCTCGACGACCTGTTCGTGGGTAGCCTCGGGGAAACCGTATTTGATATTCTCCTCGATGGTGCCGTCGAAGATATGGTTCTTCTGCAGGACCAGTCCGATGTTGTCGCGCATCCACTGGGTGTCCCATTCGCGAAGTTCGACACCGTCGAGCTTGATGGAACCCCGTTGCGGTTCGTAGAACTTATCCAGCAGATTGACAATGGTGCTCTTACCCGCACCGCTCAGTCCCACCAGTGCAGTAATCTTGCCCGGCTCGATGTGCATCGATACGTCAAACAGCGCCTGCGTGCCGTTTGAGTAGGTGAAATCGACGCCACTCAGTTCGAAATCGCCGCTGACGCAGCTTGGACGGTGACCACCGGTGGGTTCCACCTCGTGGTCAGCATCCAGAATACCAAAGAACCCCTCGGCATAGATCAGCGCATCGTTCATGTCGTCGTAGATGCGGTGCAGCTGTCGGATGGGTGCGCTGACGTTGGCAAAGAGCATCACGTGGTACATAATCTTACCGATGGTCATGCCCGGATAGTCTATCAGCACGAGGTAGGCCGTCAAGATGATAATGAGTACGGTACCAATCTGTTCGAGGAAACTCTTCAGACCATTATAAAAGTAGCTTTTTTTGCGCGTGTCGAGCTGCAGACCTGTCATGTTGCGCTGGATGGCAGCCTGACGGTCGGCCTCGATCTGTTCGCGGTTGAACGACTTGATGACGGTGATGCTCTCGATGATGTTGAGGATGCCCTGCGACACGGCCTGATGACTGCCGAAGATGTTACGTCGTCCGCCCTTCATGCGGCACGCTTGGATGTAGGTTACCCAGAAATACACGGGGACAATGAACAGCGCGACGAGACCCACATAGACGTTCGCCATGAACATCAGTATCAAGGCGAGAATGGCACTCGTAAACAACGGCAGTATTTCGATGAAGAAATTGTTCACCGTGTTCGACAGCGACATGATACCGCGGTCGATGCGCGACTGCAGCTTACCTGTCTCGTTGCCCTCGCCGGTAAAGAATGCCAGGCGGAACGACAGAATGCGGTCGACCACCTTCAGCGACAGGTCGCGGCTGACGAGGATGCGCAGCTGTTCGCCGTAGTAGCGTTGGAAGAACGTGACCACCAGGGCCACAAACTCCTTGCCCAGCAGTACGATGGTGATGATGGTCAGTATCTTCACCGCGTCGCCCCACTGGAAACCGCCCTCCGTCTGTATCAGCGCATTGATGGCATCCACGGCGCGGTCGAGCACCACGGCATTCACCTGTGCCATCAGCGACCCGACGAGCGTCAGCACCAGTGTCAGCGTGATGAGCCACCTGTAGGGCAGCACAAAGGGCAGGATATTCTTCAGCAGCGACCAAATGGTCATCCGCCCCGTTTGTTCGGTTTGTTGTCTTACGTTAGCGTCCATGTGGGGACAAAGGTACGAAAAAGGAATGAAAGAACAAAGAAAAATACTGTTTTTTATTTGGTATTTTGCTCGTTTATTCGTAACTTTTCGCTTCGCGAGAAGTTACTTTCGTTCGGAAATGAAAATAAATGCTGATTTATTTTGCATTTCGCTCACTTATTCGTACCTTTGCACCCGATTTAAAAAAAAACTATCAAGGGGTGCTCACGGGTGTGGGCTGAGATGATACCCTCGGAACCTGATACGGACAATGCCGACGCAGGGATGATGAGTACACAAAAAACAACCCCTTATTTAATGTATTAACAAATAAATAAGGTAAAAAGACAATGAAGAAGTTTTTAGTGATGGCAGCATTTGTTGCGACAGTTGCAGCGAATGCACAAAACACAAAGGCACTGTATGACTCTACTGAGGTGGAGCATTTGCAGGAGGTAGTAGTCAAGGGCGTTCGGGCGCAGAAGAATGCACCATTTGCCGTAACGAACATCAAGAAGGCCGAGTTGGGCGTTTTTTCGAAGACCGGACAGGAACTGCCCATGTTGTTCTCGCAGTCGCCGGGTGTGATGGCATGGGGCGAGAGCGGTCTGGGCATCGGTACGACACACATGCGCATTCGCGGTGCCGGCGACTCACGCATCAACGTAACGCTGGACGGTGTGCCTTTGAATTCACCGGAAGACCAGTGCGTGTTCTGGGCCAATATGAATTCCTACGCATCGCTGCTGGGTTCCGCACAGATACAGCGCGGTGTGGGTTCGTCAACCAATGGTGACGGAGCCTTCGGCGGTACCGTAGCACTGGCCAGTGCCACACCGTCACAGACGCCCACATTGGAGGTGTCGGCATCGTATGGTTCGCTGAACACCTACAACGTGGGCGGCAAGCTTTCCACAGGATTGCTGTGGAAGCACCTCATCCTGGATGGTGCCTACCACACCACAGGCACCGACGGCTATCTGCACGGCACCAGTGCCCGCAGCGGTTCGTACTACGGTGGTCTGACCTATCTGGCATCAGATAATTTAGTTATCCGCTACAAGAATATCGGCAACTTCGAGCGCACGGGTCAAGCATGGAACGGTGTGACGGCCGGTAACAACGACTACAGCCTGATGGATGGCTGTTACGACGACGGCTCGTGGACGTACAGCACAGCAACGGGTATCAAGAGCTACGACGACCTGCGCAATGTCGGTTTGGGCAAATACAACTCACTCTACGAACGTCTGGTGACTGACGAGAACGGTCTTTTCGTTCGGAATGCTGACGGTAGCTATCAGACGGAGCGCTACATGTTTGCCGATGGCACGCTGTGGGACAAGACCACCGACAACTTCTGGCAGAATCACAACATCCTGTCGATGGCTTGGGACATCAACGAACACTGGTCCACTTCGGCCTCGTTGCACTATACCTACGGCTACGGCTACTATGAGGAGTTCCGCTACAAGAACAAACTGGCGAAATACGGACTGGAGAACTTCATCGACAGCAATGGCAAGAAGCATAAGAAGATGGACTTTGTGCGTAAAAAAGGACTGGAACAGCACACCTATGGTCTCGTGTGGAATGCCAACTACAAGGACGACAGTTGGGATGTCATCGGCGGACTGTCCGTGCAGAACTACGACGGTTACCACTTCGGATATCTGACATACATCGAGAACAGCGAGCTGAGTGACTTGCTGCTTCAGAACGGCAGATACAAGTACTACGACTCGCCAGCCCACAAGCAGGACGGCAACATCTTCCTGAAGGCGGCCTATAATATTAACAAGGAGTGGACAGTCTTTGCCGACGTGCAATACCGCCACGTAGGTTTCCAGACCAGCGGCTATAACGACAAGTATTATACCGACGACAACGGTGTCATCCACAAGCACATGTTGGATATTGACAAGCACTACCACTTCTTCAACCCCAAGGCAGGCTTCTCGTGGCATAGCGGTCCCCACCGCGTCTATGGTTCCGTGGCCATCAGCCATCGTGAGCCAGAGCGTAACAACTTCACCGACAACTTCACCTACCCTGCCCCCAATGCTGAGAAACTGACCGACTACGAGTTAGGGTACACGCTGAATGCCGACAATTGGCGCTTTGGCATCAACGGCTACTTCATGAACTACACCGACCAGTTCGTACAGACGGGAGAGGTAACGGAAATCGGCGAGAACCTGACCACCAACATCAAGGACTCCTACCGCCTGGGCGTAGAGCTGCAGGCAGGCGTTGACGTGACTAAGTGGCTCACCCTTGAGGGTAACGCCGCCTTCAGCAAGAACCGCATCAAGGATTTCGACGAGCGGGTACAGGTGGACTGGGGCGACTTCGAGACCATCCACTACGACAACTCGACGCTGGCCTTCTCACCGTCGACACTGCTCAACGGTTTCGTCAACTTCCATTGGCGTGGCATCCAAGCCACGTGGCACACCAACTTCGTTTCGCGCCAGTATCTTGACAATACCGAGTGCAAGGACCGCTCACTGCCGTCGTTCAGCGTTTCGAACGTGAACATCAGCTATACGCTGAAAAGTTCAACGTTCAATGTTCAACGTTCAACGTTCTTCAAGGAGGCTGTCATCGGGCTGTCGCTGAACAACGTCTTCGACCATCATTATGTCGCAGGCGGTTGGGTTTACTCGGCTATCCTCAGCGGTTCACACCCCAACGACAACCGTTACTACCAAATTGGTTACATGCCGGCAGCCGGCTTCACTATGATGGGAAATATTACGCTACGTTTTTGACCTTTGACTTTTGACTTTTAAACGTTATGGCAGATTTCTTGCAATCTCACTGGCTCGACCTGTTTACCACGATACTCGGACTGATATATATCTGGCTCGAGTATCGTGCTCATATCGCCCTGTGGGTGGTAGGCGTCGTGATGCCGGCATTGGATGTCTGGCTCTACTGGAGTCACGGACTCTACGGCGACGCAGGAATGGCGTGCTACTACACCTTTGCGGCACTCTACGGCTTCTACGTGTGGAAATACAAGAAGACGCGCAAGAAACACGAATCGCTGCCCATCATCTTTATGCCGCGCGATAAGTACCTGCCTGCCATCGTGTTCTTCTTTGCGGCATGGGGCGCCACATACTACGTCTTAGTGACGTGGACAAATTCCACCGTACCCGTGCTCGACTCGTTCACCAACGCCCTCTCGATAGTCGCCCTATGGGCACTGGCACGGAAATTCGTCGAGCAATGGCTGTTCTGGATCGTCGTCGATGCAGTATGCTGTGGGCTTTACATCAATAAGGGCATCCCCTTCAAGGCCTTGCTCTACGGACTTTACGTCGCTATCGCCATTGCCGGTTACTTCAAGTGGAAGTCGCAGGCGAAAACCGTCAAGCGCGATCAAAAACTCACTTATTCGTAACTTTTTCCCTCGGAAAAAATAGACTACATCTCAGAAAAATCCAAATAAATTTGGTTTTTCATTCGATTTGTACTATCTTTGCACACAAATTACGAATAACAGTTATGAAATCTGACAACCACCTACGAATGAGATGTTTGTTGGCCGTTTTGGCCGTGCTGGTCTCTGTCACCATACAAGGACAGAGAGAGACACCTGTGCCTGGAGGCAAACAACCGTTTTACGTCAATCACTATGGCTGTGCCACAGGCCATTATCTGTTGAATCCCAAGGATTACGAGGGACCGTACACCATCTTTGCCAAAGCCGACAAACAAGGCAAACTGACCAAGCTGGGACGCGACATTCTGCACCGCCTCGACCTGTTGTGCCAGGAAGCCAAAGGTCGTGAGGGCGAGATGACTGCCGAGGGCGGCAAGATGATGCGCTCACAGGTGCAACAGCTCGTCATGCAGTTTCCGACGATGTTCACTCCCGACACCTATGTCGACATCCGTAGCATCATGCAGAACCACTGCATCCAGATGGCCAACGAGGTAGGCGTGGAGATGGCCCGTCACTTCCGTTCCGACCGTATCAGCGTGAAGGCGTCGCACAAGAACCAGTCCTGGCTCAACGCACAGGACAAGGACCTCCTTGCCGAGCGTGAAGACTCGCTGACGAAGGAACGCTACAACCGCTTCACCATCCTCAACAGCGGGGCAGGCCGTCTGATGCGCGCACTATTCAACGACCAGAACTACGTCGTTGCCAACATCAACGCACCGGCACTGAGTCAGCAACTCTACATCCTCTCGCAGAATATCCACCAGACAGAACTCGGCAAGACGATGACCCTCGACGACCTCTTCGAAGCCGACGAGATGCAACGCCACCTGCGCCGACAGAATGCCTGGAACTACATCTGCTATGGCAACTGCACGCTCAACGGCGGCAATCAGCCCTATATCCAGCGTGAACCATTGTGGAACATGATGCACATGGGTGACAGTATCATGAAGTGTGAATTCCCCGTGTTCAACCTGCGCTACACCAACCAGGGCGTGCTGCTCTCCATGGCCAGTCTCATGGAGCTCGACAATTGCGGCGTGGCCACCGCCAACCTCGACAGTCTTGAAGCTCTCGGATGGCTCGACAACAACATCGCACCGCCGGGCGGCAGCATCATGATGATCCACTACCGCCGCGACAAGAACGACGACGACCCACTCATCAAGGTTATATTCAACGGCCACGAAGCCCGTCTGCCCTTCAAGAGCGACTGTGCACCCTACTACCACTGGAACGATGTGAAGCGCTACTACCTGCGCAAGCTCTACCGCTATGAGAAAGCCCGCCAAGATGAACTCGAAAAAAAACGATAACGCTATGAGACGATTCGCAATACTCTTCATCCTCCTCCTATTGTCAATTGTCAATTATCAATTGTCAATTATCCACGCGCAGCCCGTGATGGAGATTATCCGGCAACACCCTGCCTATTCCTCGTGTAACTACGACATCTATCCCGATAGCATTCCCAACAATCTGACTCCTGCACCAGCAGGCAAGAAGCCGTTCTACATCTCCCACTACGGTCGTCACGGTTCACGATACATCAGCAACCGCACGGGCTACGAAACGCCCTACAGTATGATGCTGCAAGCCGAGAAGGTCGACGAGCTCACACCTACTGGCAAGAAAGTGTTGCAGGAGATGAAAACCATCATGGGCGATGCCGAGGACCGCTGGGGCGAACTGACCTACATCGGAGCCCAGCAGCACCGCCAGATTGCCCGTCGCATGATTGAGCGTTTCCCAGAAGTGTTCGAGGGTGCCGCCAATGTCAGTGCCCGTAGCACCATCGTTCCCCGCTGCATGATATCGATGAGCTATGCCCTCATGGAACTGGCCCAGATTAATCCCCAGTTGCTCATCGCCATGGAGTCCACCAAGCGCACGCAGCACTATATGAACTTCCAGGATCCCGTGTTGCGCAAGGGCTATATGACCCCCGAAGCTCGCAAGGCCTACGACGCCTACGTCGCTCCGCGAACGGGTAACAGCCGTCTGATGGAGATGATCTTCAAGAATCCCGACATCGTCAAGGAAATCGTCGACGAGACATTCTTCAACTACTACCTTATGAAGATGGGACTCTTTATCCTCAATACCCACATGAAGACCGAAACCTTCCTGCTGAGTCTCTTCCAGACCGAAGAGCTCTATCGCATGTGGCAGATTGACAACGCCCTCTGGTACATCCAGCACGGAGCCTGCAAACTCAATGGCGGCCGGCAGCCCTATACTCAGCGACACCTCCTGCGACAGCTCATTGCCGACGCTGACAGTTGCATCCGCCTCGACCGTCCCGGAGCACAACTGCGCTTCGGCCACGAGACCGTCATTCTCCCACTGGTATGTCTCATCGGCATCAATGGCTATGATCTCTCCACCGGCAACCTTGACGAACTTGAAAAGCGCGGCTGGTGGTGCTCCAGCGTCTTCCCCATGGGTGCCAACGTACAATTCATCTTCTATCGCAGTAGTCCCAAGGACAAGGATGTCCTCGTCAAGGTCCTCCTCAACGAACAGGAAGCCAGACTCCCCATCCCTACCCATTCCGCACCCTACTACCATTGGGCCGACGTACGCCGCTACTGTCTGAACAAACTCGAACAGTATAAAGAATAATGAAGAAAGTATGTGATTTCATAGCCCGATGGATGGGAGCAATGGTGCTGCTGGTGGCAGCACTGGCACTGGTGGTTCCGGCATCGTTTGTATGGATTGACACATGGGCCATCAATCCGATGCTGGGTGTCATCATGTTCGGCATGGGACTGACACTTTCGCCACAGGATTTTAAGATTGTACTGAGCCGCCCCAAGGATATACTCATCGGTTGTCTGACACAGTTCACGGTGATGCCACTGCTGGCCATAGGACTGACGTGGGCCTTCGCATTGCCAAAGGAACTGGCCATCGGCGTAATTCTGGTGGGCTGTTGCCCTGGTGGCACGGCGTCGAACGTCATCACCTACTTGGCAAAGGGCGACCTAGCGCTGTCGGTGGGTATGACTGCCGCCTCGACACTGTTGGCTCCGTTGCTGACGCCCCTGCTGGTGTGGACGTTGGCAGGTACGATGGTCGATGTAGATACGATGGGGATGCTCATGAGTATCGTGTATGTAGTCATTACGCCTATCATATGTGGACTGCTTTGTCAGCGGTTCCTGCCCGGGGTGACCAAACGCGTGACACCATATTTGCCCGCGTTCTCGTCGGTAGTAATAGCACTGGTGGTAGGCATCGTCGTATCACACAATGCCGACCGACTGCTGACGGCAGGTCTGATGGTGGTGGCAGTAGTCATCATTCATAACCTGCTCGGACTGACTATCGGCTTCATTGTGGGTCGGCTGCTCCACCTGCAGAAACCCAAATGTGTGGCGCTCAGCATCGAGGTGGGCATGCAGAACTCGGGGCTCGCATCGTCGCTGGCCGTATTGCATTTCGCTGCCTATCCGCTAGCCACCATCCCTGGAGCCGTATTCAGCGTTTGGCACAACATCAGCGGTGCGTTAGTGGCTAAGTTATATTCGATTAAAAAATAAAAGGATTATCATGGAAACAGATTTGTTTCTGGGCTTTGGCCTGTATGCTTGGATTACCATTGTGACGGTGCTGGGGATGTTCAGCATCCTGCTGTTTACAAAGTTACGCACCGACGTAGTGTTTATGGGTGCGGTTGGCATATTGTTTGTCACAGGCGTACTTGACGCAAAAGAGGCCTTCTCGGGGTTCAGTTCGACATCGGTGGTGGTCATCGGTGTATTGTTCGTCGTGGTGGCAGGACTGACGCATACGGGTGTGTTGCAATGGATTGTGCGCAACTTGTTAGGACAGCCCGACAGCTACGGCAAGGCAGTAGTGAGACTGATGCTGCCAGTGGCGGGATTGAGTTCGTTTTTGAGCAACACAACGGTGGTGGCAATGTTTGTAAACATCGTGAAGATGTGGTCGAAGAAACTGGGTATTTCACCGTCGAAGCTGCTGATTCCACTGAGCTATGCTTCGGGTATGGGTGGTGTGTGTACGCTGATTGGTACACCGCCGAACCTGATTATCAGCGGGCTCTATTCCGATATGACGGGTACGGCGATGAACGTGTTGGCGACGACTATTCCCGGACTGTTTTGTCTGGCGGTGGGTGTACTGTCGATTATTGCCATGAAGCGGCTGTTACCTGACAGGAAGGCTCCTGAGTCGGACTTCGAATCGACGGGCGATTATACCGTCGAGCTGCGGGTGCCGTCGGACAATCCGTTCATCGGCAAGACGTTGGAAGAGGCCGGGCTTTATCACATCAAGGGCGGCAGCCTGATAAAGATATTTCATTTCGATGATATTCCGTCGCCCGTTACCGAGGATGAACCCCTAATGGGCGGCGATCATCTGGTGTATGCCGGACAGATAGATGAACTGTACGAGATGGCAATGGACCACCAGTTGGTTACCGCCGACCATCATGTCTTCTCCATAAACGAGGTGGACATGAACGGCAAGGTACGCACGGCATTCGTCACTTTTGGCAGCAGTCTCATCGGCCGTTGCATCGCCGAGACAACTTTCGAGAAGGACAACAATCTGATGGTTGCCGCAATCGCCCGTCGCGGCAGTCGCATCAACGAGGCGCCGCGCAAGGTAGTATTGCAGGCAGGTGATACGCTGCTGTTAGTATATCCAAGTCACATCAAGGTTGACACCTCATCCCTGAAGAACGACCTCCATTTCTTCGACTCAGATGACATACCGAACATGGGTGTAGGAACACTCGTCTCGACGGTTATCATGATAGCAATGGTGACATTGTCGGCACTGGGTGTCCTGCCGCTGTTGCAGTGTGCCTTCCTTGCTGCTGCCGCCATGTTGCTGTGCCGCTGTTGCAACTTGGAACAGGCCATGAAGGCCATCAACTGGGAAATCATCATGGTGTTTGCGGGCAGTATCTCTCTCGGACTGGCTATCCAGAAGACGGGTATTGCCGAACAGTTGGCCACAGGCATCCTCGACGTCTGCGGTACCAATCCGATTATCGTGATGACGGCCGTTTGTTTTGTGGGGACGTTTATCACGGAATTCATCTCAAACACGGCAGCGGGAGCAATGTTCTTCCCCATCATGTATCAGGCTGCCGAGAAGCTGGGGTACGAACCTTACACCTTCCTCATTGCCCTGATGATCAGTGTAAGCAGCAGTTTCGCCACGCCCATCGGTTCACCCACTCACATGTTGGTTTATGGTCCCGGTGGATACCGTTTCAGCGACTTCCTGCGTATCGGTCTGTTGATGAACCTCATCATCCTCGCCGCGAATATCTTCATCGTGAATATCGTCTATCCGTTGACGCCGTTGCAATAACGCGTACGAATAAAAAAGGTGGGCTGACATTTGGTCAGCTCATTTTTTTTTGGTAATTTTGCGCCCAAAATTGGAAAGATATGAATATTGAAGCATTGATTAGCAAGGCAGCAGGTGAGGCCGTGAAGGCACTCTATGGCATGGATGCCAACGAAAAAATGCTGCAGTTGCAGAAGACAAGAAGTGAGTTTGAGGGTAACTTGACATTAGTGGTTTTCCCGTTCGTTAAGGCGGCTAAGAAGAGCCCTGAGCAGAC
>CADCDY010000058.1 GCA_902800245.1 uncultured Prevotellaceae bacterium | reverse complement strand
AGGAGGGGTTACTTTTTGAAGTGAAAACTAAATTTGCCTGTTTAAAGGCAGTTTCAAACGAATATTAATCAATTCCGATTTTTATCGGACAGCAATAAATTCAAATATAACGACGAGCAAGGAAGGAAATCATTTTGTTTGGGTGAAAGCTGTATATCATACACCTGAATGGCAAAAGTATTTCTCAAATATGATAGGCAGTAATATTCCTGTTGTTACAACAAGGACAAAAGCGGAATATGATGATATATATAGTTTAGTAAGGGTTCGTCAAGTTATCTGTTATAGTAAAGCAGGAAAGAAACTATACGACTCTGGTGATGACAGATCGGCTGGCTGGGGTTATGTGAATGCAAGTGATCCTGTAGGTATCGTTGGTGAGTATCTTGGAAAATAATCATCTACATTTGAACAAATCTTGATCCCAGTCTTTCAGATTTTCCTGTGATTTAACGGCATCTGCAATATCCTTCGAAAGTGACGAAGGACCACGATAAAATCGCAGGGAATGCGGTTCATTATCATTTCTGGAGGTAAGCGAAGATTTCGCAAGTTCATCGTGGCCTTGCGGATGCGACTTCTGATTATAGAGCTAATCCCAATGCTTACGTTTTTTTTGATGAAAAATTTGCATTTATCAAAAATTATCCGTAAATTTGCCGTCGAAATGATGGCATAGTGCTGTCATAATGCATACAAGGAACAAGAAATTATGGCACAATCGGCAGTTACAGTCAGGATGGACTCTGAAATGAAAACGCAGTTCGACGCACTCTGCGAGCAGTTTGGCATGAGTGCCAATACGGCGTTCAACATCTTCGTGAAGGCGGTGATAAGAAGTCGCAGTATTCCTTTTACGATTAAAGGAACACCCAGTGCGCTGGACTTATTTATGCAACAAAGGAGCGCTGCAGAGTTGAGCAAGGAGCCGGAACTCTCGCTGGATGAAATCAACGCGGAGATTCGTGCGGCAAGGGAAGACATTCGTAAAAGGAAGAGTGCGAAGGTATGATTTACGCAGTTATTGATACCAATGTGCTGGTGTCGGCCCTTATTACTCATAATTCGTTGTCGGCAACGGCAAAGGTTGTGAGGCTGTTGCTTGATGGTGAGTTTACGCCTTTGTATGAAAGTAGCATCATTGAGGAATATCAGGAAGTGCTGCATCGTGCGAAGTTTAAGCTCATGCCTGGTGTTGCCGATGCTTTGATTGCGTTTATCAAAGAACATGGAATAGAGACTTCACGGACAGACTTCCTGGAATCAATGCCTGACGAGGACGATCGCGTGTTCTTCGAAGTATCTTTGAGCGTTGAGGATTCTTTTCTGATTACTGGTAATTTCAAGCATTATCCTCAGACACCTAAGGTCATTAGCCCTGCCGACTTCTTAAGGGTGATGAAGGATTCGAAAGAGGAATGACACTTTGATGTGTTTTTGTGGCATCAATAAAAGAAGGAAGTATGATTAGGAATATTGCATTTGACTTGGGAGGTGTGGTGCTGGCGCTGAGTTACGAGCAGGCAGTGAAGCGGTTTGAGAAAATCGGGCTGAAGGACGCCCGTCAACGGTTGGATGCCTTCGAACAGAAAGGTATTTTTGGTGCATTGGAGTCTGGGCAGATTACGACCGAAGACTTCCGTAGGGAACTGAGTGTGCTCGTGGACAGGACGTTGACAATGGACGAATGTTGCTGGGCTTGGCACGGCTATGTGGATCATGTGCCCAAGCGCAATTTGGAGGCGATCCTAAGTCTTAGGGCCAGGGGCTATAAGGTGTGTCTGCTGTCGAATACGAATCCCTTTATGATGCAGTGGGCTGACAAGGATTTCGATGGTGAGGGGCATCCCATCAGCTATTTCTTCGACGCTATGTATCTGAGCTATGAGTGTAAGATGATGAAGCCCAAGCGCGAAATCTTTGAGATGATGCTGAAAGGCCAGCAGGCATTGCCCGAGGAAACCATCTTCGTTGATGATGGCCCCCGCAATGTCGAGACAGCGGCTGCGATGGGAATGCTGACGCTTTGTCCTCCCAACAATGAAGACTGGACGGCCGCTTTGGAGGACATGCTGCGATAGAAAACAAAATTCCGCAAACTCATCGAAGGCTTGCGGAATTTTTTTTATGTATGCTTGGGGTTACATGTAGCCCAGCCAGCGGAGGATGTCGTTGAGGTTTGCGACAACCATGAGGAGGATGAGGATGCCGAATCCGACATACTCGGCCTTAATCATGAAGTTCTCGGAGGGCTTGCGGCGCGTAATCATCTCATAGAGGAGGAAGAGTACGTGGCCACCGTCGAGGGCCGGAATGGGGAGGATATTCATGAAGGCGAGGATAATCGACAGGAAGGCGGTCATCTTCCAGAACATATACCAGTCCCACATGGGCGGGAAGAGGCTGCCGATGGCTCCGAATCCACCGAGCGACTTGGCACCCTCGGCAGAGAAGACGTACTTCATGTCGTCAACATAAGAGGTGAGGACATGCCAGCCGTACTTGATGCCAGCGGGGATGCTCTCGAGGAAGCCGTATTCGACGGTGGTGGGCTTGTAGATATCGGCAAGGGCTTGGATGGTGAAGCCGAGCTTGAGTTCGGGAGTGAGGACGAGTTCCGTGGTGTCTGTCTGGCTATTAGCCGTTAGCCCTTGGCTGTTAGCATGTTGGTAGACGATGACCACGGTGCGGGCCTTGAGTGAGTCGGCAGCGGTGGTGGCAGTGGCGAGGAGGTCCTGACGACGGCCGAGCTGGTCGACGAACTCGTTGTAAGAGTCAACGGGGGCACCGTTCAGCGATACAATCTTGTCGCCCTTCTTCAGACCAATCTTTGCGGCGGGGGTGCCGGGGAGGACACTATCAATCTGGGCGGGCATCAGCGGACGCACGAAGGCGGGATCGGCCTTGAGCATGCCGAGGAGATTGAGGTCGCCAGGTAGCGTGATGCTCATGGGCTTACCGTCGCGGATGATATCGACACGATGAGCCTCGGAGATGTCGCGATAGAGGTCGGCCGAGAAGTCCTTGAAGGCCTTTGTATCAGTGCCGACGAGGATGTCGCCATCGCGGAATCCATAGGACTTGGCCTCCTGATTGAACTTCATACCCAGCGTCATATCCTTGACAGGGATGTAGGTGTCGCCCCACCAGAAGAGAATCTGCGCATAGATGAACAGGGCGAGGAGGAAATTGACCAATACGCCGCCAATCATGATGAGCAGTCGCTGCCAGCTGGGCTTGGCACGGAACTCATAATCCTGGACGGGTTGTTTCATCTGTTCGGTATCGAAACTCTCGTCGATCATGCCCGCTATCTTGCAATAGCCGCCGAGGGGAATCCAGCCGATGCCGTACTCGGTGTCGCTATTCTTGGGTTTGAACTTGAAAAGACTGAATTTCCAGTCGAAGAAAAGGTAGAACTTCTCGACGCGTACTCCGAAGAGTTTGGAGAAGAAAAAGTGGCCGCCCTCGTGGAGCAATACCAGAAGGCTGATGGCCAGCATGAATTGTAATACTCTGATTAAAAATACTTCCATTATTATTTTATTGTTATTTTCGTTATGACGTGATTACGATATTACGGTACTTCGTTATTTCGGTACTTCGTTATTTCGGTACTTCGTTATTTCGGTATTTCGTTATTTCGAACTGTTTACGATTTGAGCAGCTCCGTGGCGATGCGGCGGGCTTCGGCGTCGGTCTGGATGTAGACGTCGTAGTCAGGGTTGCGACTGAACGTGGCGCGCTGCATGGTTTCGGCAATGATGTCGGCCATCTGGAGGAAACCGCAACGGTCTTCGAGGAAGGCGCGGTTAACAATCTCGTTGGCGGCATTGACAATGCACGGCATGTTGCCACCCTTGTTGATGGCCTCGAAGGCGAGAGCGAGGCAACGGAACTTCTTGAGGTCGGGCTCGAAGAACTCAAGGCTGCGCGACGCGAAGAGGTCGAGGCGGTCGCCACTCAGCGGCAGGCGCTGGGGGAACGAGAAGGCATACTGGATGGGCAGTCGCATATCGGGAACGCCGAGTTGTGCCTTGACGGCACCGTCGTGGAACTGTACGGCGCTATGGACGATGCTTTGCGGATGAACGAGCACCTGTATCTTGTTAGCCTCAACACCGAAGAGCCACTTGGCCTCGATGACCTCAAAGCCTTTGTTCATCATCGACGCGGAGTCGATGGTGATTTTGGCACCCATATCCCAAGTAGGATGGCGCAGGGCGTCGGCCTTAGTAACGTGGGCTATTTCTTCCATCGTCTTCAGGCGGAAGGGCCCGCCGGAGGCCGTGAGGAGAATCTTCTCTATGGGGTTGTCGTCCTCGCCGACGAGACTCTGGAAAATGGCTGAGTGCTCGCTATCGACGGGTAGGATGGGGGTGTGGTACTCCTGTGCCAGTTGGAGGATGAGTTCTCCGGCAACGACCAGCGTCTCTTTGTTGGCCAAGGCAATTGCTTTCTTGGCCTTGATGGCGTGGATGGTAGGAGAGAGTCCGGCAAAGCCAACCATGGCGGTAAGCACCATGTCGATGGGTTCGGCCTCGACAATTTCGTCGAGTGCCTGGCGTCCGGCATACACTTTGACATCGGGCAGGTCGCTCATCAGACTTTTGAGTTCGTCGTAGCGTTGTTCGTTGGCAATGACGATGGCGGCAGGCTTGAACTGATGGGCCTGTTCGGCCAGCAGTTCTACTTTGTTATTGGCGGTTAGGCAGTATACCTCGTAGAGGTCGGCGTGTTCTGCGATGACCTCGAGGGCTTGGGTGCCTATGGACCCCGTGGAGCCGAGGATGGCAATTTGTTTCTTTTTCATATATCAAGTAATCCTTCTGGGATGTTCATTCGTATTTGTCGGTGTTCGGTGTCGATGTCGACGATGAGGTCGTCGTTGGCAGGGACGAGGCAGCCGTCCTCCAGTTCGAAGAGGATGTTGGCGGTGGTGTCGTCGATGGAGACGATGGTCCCGACGACCGAATCGTCGGGCACAGTGTGTGTAGTCCTTTCGTCGGGCATTGTGTGGGTGGCGGTTTTCCCACCATCGTTGATGATGGTGAAGCCTACGAGGGACGCCAGGGACAGGTCGTCGTCGGCCTCTTCGGCAAGTGCGCGTGGGAAATAGACGTCGCAACCGGTGAGTTCCTGTGCGCGCTGCTGGGTGTCGATGTCGCAGAACTTAACGAGACAGACGGTGTCGTTGCGGAAACGGTATTCCTCCATGAAGAAAGGTACGAGGATGCCGTCGATGTCGAGCACGAGATAGTCGGCATCAACGCGGTCGAAGATGTCGTCGTCAAACTGGAACGACACCTCACCTTTGACTCCGTGGGCTTTGCCCAAACGGCCAATCTTGTAAACTTCCTCTGGTTTGATCATACTTTTCTTCAAGATGTCCTAGATAATCGAGAGACTCTAGATGTTCTAATTATATTCTTTCAATTTTTGCGCCGAGGGCGTTGAGACGGTTCTCGATGTGTTCGTAGCCGCGGTCAATCTGTTCGATGTTGCTGATGACGCTAGTGCCGTTGGCACTCATGGCGGCAATGAGCAGGGCGATACCGGCACGGATATCGGGGCTGGACATGCGACTGCCACGCAGGGTCAGCTTGCGGTCGTGGCCTACGACGACGGCACGATGGGGGTCGCAGAGGATAATCTGGGCGCCCATATCGATGAGGCGGTCGACGAAGAACAGACGGCTCTCGAACATCTTCTGGTGGAACAACACCGAGCCGCGAGCCTGTGTGGCTACGACGATGAGTACGGAGAGCAGGTCGGGGGTAAGTCCTGGCCAAGGTGCATCAGCCAACGTCATGATGGTACCATCGATGAACGAATCGACGACATAGTGCTTTTGACGAGGGATGAAGAGATCGTCGCCATCTTCCTCAACCTTGACACCCAAACGTCGGAAGGCATCTGGGATGATGCCGAGGTTTGCGAGCGAGACGTCCTTGATGTGTACGCCGTCGCCACACATGGCTGCCATACCGATGAACGAGCCCACCTCAATCATGTCGGGCAACAGGCGGTGTCCGGTGCCATGCAACGTGGCGACACCAACGATGGTGAGCAGATTGCTGCCGATGCCCGTGATGTTGGCTCCCATGCGGTTGAGCATGTGGCAGAGCTGTTGGATGTAAGGTTCGCAGGCAGCATTATAGATGGTGGTAGTCCCCTCGGCGAGTACGGCAGCCATGATGATGTTGGCCGTACCAGTGACCGAAGCCTCGTCGAGCAGCATGTAGGAGCCTGTTAGGCCGTTAGCTTTTGGCTTTTGGCCTTTGGCAAAGATTTCGTAGACGTTACGATTCGGAATCTGGCGGAAGCGTGCACCGAGTTTCTGAAAACCCAGGAAGTGGGTGTCGAGACGACGACGGCCTATCTTGTCGCCACCGGGTTTGGCAATGACAGCCTTGCCCATACGAGCCAGCAGCGGACCAATCATCATGACGGAGCCGCGCAATTGGGCGCACTTCTCAACGAATTCGTCGCTCTCGAGGAATGCCATGTTGAGGACGTCAGCCTGGAAGGTAAAGACGCCTTTTGACACGGATGTCACCTTCACTCCGACGTCTTTCAACAGTTGGATGAGGTTGTTGACGTCGCGAATGTTGGGAATATTGCTGATGGTGACGGGCTCGTGGGTGAGCAACGTGGCACAGATGACTTGCAACGCCTCATTCTTGGCGCCCTGCGGCGTGATGGTGCCGCTGAGCAGATGTCCGCCTTCTATCTTGAATGTTGCCATCTCTTACTTCTTTTTCTTTTTGCTTTTGCCTTCTGCCTTTGCGGGCTGCATGCTGTCGAACTGGAACATTGAGAGATCGAGTTGGATGATGCCGTCTGTAAAACGGGCAAGATCGTCGGCTACGCGCTCGTCGTCCACCGAACCGTTACCCCATGCCATCAGGTCGCGTTTCATCTGGTTGGCAGTCTGACGTACCAGTTCGTCGCGCTCAGGACCTTCGGACATGGTCTTCAAGTGTTCAAAGACCTCAGCGAGCAGGCGTCCGTAGTGGCGTTGGTAAACGAGTCCGTCGTTGCCGGGCAGTGGCACCGGATTGGGTTTGGCATGAATTTTCTCCGCCTCGTTGACGTCGAAGGGCCAGTCGATGTCGAGTTGTTTGTGACTCATAAGAAACAGGTGATCCCAAAGGGTCTGCTCGTAGTCGGGACTGGTGCGAATCTGCGTGTTTTTGCCCTCCATCTGTTGGATGATGGACTGTGCACAGGCATTACGCTCTTCTTTGGTAGGCAGACTGATGGCCAAATCGACCATCTTCTGTATCTCACGTCCGTATTCGGGCATGACCAGCTTCTCGCGCTGGGTGTTGTAGTCTAATCCTTTAATATCCATATGTCTTTATAAAAGTTTCTTGGGTTTGATGGCTACAAAGTCCTTCAGATAGAAGGGAACGAAATAAGCTACATCCTCGAACTGTTCGTTGAGGAAACGGCGTTCGGCCAGTGGTTGCATCCATTTTGCCAGGGGCTCGACGCCTTCAATAAAGTGGGCATTGGGGTGGGTGATGACGTCCTTACATTTCTCAGCGCCATTGCCGAAGAAATAGACGGGACGCTCGTCGAGCCATTGTTTGTAAATATCAGCCTCGACGATGTCGGCACTAACATCGCGAATGGTTTTCAGTGCGCGGTCGTAGAGGGCGGCATAAACCTCCATGCGACGTGCGTCGAGCATGGGACAGAGCAAGGCGTTGTCCTCTTTGATTTTTTCACCTAACAACAGGGGAACACAAAGCAATTCCAACGTGGGAACGGCGATGAGTTTCAGGTTGCGACCATAGCAGATACCCTTGGCCATAGAGACACCGATGCGCAGACCGGTATAGGAACCAGGACCGCAGCTGACGCTGACAGCATCGAAGGGTATGGCGTGGTTGTCGGTGAACGACATGGCCTCGTCGACCATCGTTCCCAGACTCTCAGCGCCAGCTCCTTGCTCGCCTTGTGCTTTCTGTTCGAAGATGCATTGTCCGTCCTCGGAGACCGCCACGGAGCATACATTCGTGCTCGTTTCTATATGTAGTATACAAGCCATAATTCTCTTTTTAAGGTGCAAAGGTACGAATTTTTCCATCAATCCTCGCATGTTTCGTAGAAATTTTGTACCTTTGCAACCATATTTAAGAAATAAACCGATTATGATACAATCAATGACGGGCTACGGCAAGACTGTCGTGGCTTACAAAGGAAAGAAAATCAACGTTGAAGTGAAGTCGCTGAATTCGAAGCAACTTGACCTGACAACCCGTATTGCACCGCTCTATCGTGAGAAGGAAATGGAGGTGCGGCAAATTGTTGCTGAAAAACTGATGCGTGGCAAGGTGGAACTTGCGGTATGGATAGAGAAGGATGCTGCCACCGAGGCAACACCGGTAAATACCGCTCTGATGGATAGCTACTATCAGCAGCTGAAGGTTTTTGCTGATGAGCATGCAATAGCAGGAATCGACTGGATGCAGACATTGACACGTATGCCTGACGTGCTGACGAAGACGGAGGTCGAGGTATTGGACGACGAGGAATGGAAGGTGGTGCGCCAAGGCGTCTGCGAGGCAGTACAAAATCTGGTGGATTTCCGCACGCAGGAAGGTGCTGCGCTGGAAAAGAAATTCGCTGAGAAAATAGACAATATCGAGCAGTTGCTGGCATCAATAGAACCCTACGAGAAGAGTCGTGTGGAGAAAATCCGTCAGCGCATCGTTGACGGACTGAAGCAGATCCCTGGTGCAGAGTATGACAAGAACCGTCTGGAACAGGAACTGATTTACTACATCGAGAAGTTGGATATCAGCGAGGAGAAACAGCGTCTGACGAATCACCTGAAATATTTCCGCGAGACGATGGCAGATCAGCCCGGGCAGGGTAAGAAGTTGGGATTCATTGCGCAGGAGATGGGTCGTGAAATCAACACCACTGGCTCAAAGTCGAATCAGGCCGAGATGCAGAATATCGTGGTGAAAATGAAGGACGAGCTGGAACAGATTAAGGAACAGGTACTAAACGCACTTTAGTTTATAGTTCATAGTTATGAAGGGGAAGATGTTGATAGTGAGTGCACCCAGTGGCAGTGGAAAATCGACCATTGTGAATTGGCTGATGCAGGAGCATCCTGAGTTGAAGCTGTATTTTAGCATTTCTTGTACGTCGAGAGCTCCGCGTGGTACAGAACAGAATGGCGTGGAGTATTTCTTTCTGACGCCTAAGGAGTTTCGTGAAAGAATCGCGAAACACGAATTTCTGGAGTATGAAGAGGTGTACGAGAATCGTTTCTATGGCACGTTGAAGCAACAGGTGGAAAATCAGCGTGAGCAGGGTCAGAACGTGGTGTTCGACGTGGATGTAAAGGGTGGCATAAACATCAAGAAATACTATGGTGACGAGGCGTTGAGCCTGTTTATCCAACCCCCGTCGGTAGAGGAGTTGCGTCGCAGACTGGAAGGCCGTAAGACGGATACTCCCGAGGCTATCGAAGAGCGTCTAGCCAAGGCGGAATACGAGATGACGTTTGCCCCCCAGTTTGACAAGATTATTGTGAACGACGACTTGGAAACCGCCAAGCAGGAAACGCTGAAAATAGTCAAAGCATTCCTTGGATGAGAAAGATTGGAATCTTTGGAGGCTCATTTAACCCGATACATGTCGGACATATTGTCTTGGCACAGGCTGTACTGGAGCGGTGTGGACTGGATGAGGTGTGGTTGATGGTGTCGCCGCAGAATCCGTTGAAACGAAACGATTCTGACTTGCTGGATGACGAGTTGCGGTTGGAGATGGCGCAGAAGGCGTTGGAGGGCGTAGAAGGCGTGAAGGTCTGCGACTATGAGTTCCGTCTGCCCAAGCCCAGCTATACTTGGAATACTTTGCAGCATCTGAGTAAAGACTATCCGGACTGTAGCTTTACATTATTAATAGGTGGCGACAACTGGGCACATTTTGAGCGCTGGCGCCATTGGAAGGATATTCTGCGTGAGTATGACGTTATCGTCTATCCGCGGAACCAGTATTTGGGAACCATTGATGTCCCGCTGCTTCCAGTCAGCAGTACGGAAATCCGCCGACGTATTAGAAATAATGAAGACATTAGTGGCATGGTGCCTGAGAACATCGTGCCGCTGGTGGAAAAATATTATCGACGATAGGTTACGCTTTGTGTAACCACCACCTGTAGGTGTGTACCAGAAAATAGCTGATGCATGGCGGCAAGAAGAACGCTATGCGGTCGGCCAATGGATGGCGTGAGGTGACGTTTGGACGAATGTCTTTGGCGTATTCGCGACAGGCATCCCATTGGCGGGATTCCACAAAATCTTCGTAGATTTTCAGCTGATGTTGTGTGTGATAATGCTTGAACTCGTCCCATCGCGGCTCGAGTGTCTTGCGTAGTGTCTCGTCGTAAATGCGCTCAACGGGGAGTTGCAGTTTGCGGTCGTTGGGAAGCCCTTTGTTGTAGAGATAGATGGGGTCAGCAATGAAATAGACTTTCGGCCGTTTGACAAGGCATTTGATCTGCATGAGGATATCCTCGCCATTGCGAATCTGGGGTGGGGTGTCGAGACAGCCTTCCAACAGTTTACGACGGAAGATGATGCCCCATAGCACACAGACGCCCAGACGGGATGATAGCAAGTCGTGGATGATACCCTCACTATCGACAAATCCACGTCGCCCAGTGTCGTAGAGTTGTCCGTATTGGTCGTAATAGGTGGCAATCACTTCGTCGGCTTCGCTATCTTCGATGGCCTGATGCATGGTGCGCAGGGCTCCAGGCAATAGCTCGTCGTCGGAGTCGACAAACATGATATACTTGCCTTGCGATTCCTCCATACCGCGTCGACGGGCAGCAGTCACACCACCATTCTCTGTATGAATGATGCGGATGCGCTGGTCCTGCTGTGCCATCTTGTCGCAGATCTCACCAGAGTGGTCGGTGCTGCCATCATCAACGGCAACAACCTCGAAACTGTCGAAGTCCTGAGCCATGAGTTGGCGGAAACAACGCTCGACGTAGACTTCCTTGTTGTAAACGGGTATGATGACGGAAATCTCCATGATTACTTGTTTGCTTTCTTTAGAATGAATTTGAGACACTCGTCCATGATTTTAACGCGCAGGAGTTTCATGATGCCTATATACAGCAGACCGGCAACCACCACTCTCACAGCCAACAGGGCATAGATGTTGGTGACGGGTAGGGTAGCGAAGTAGGTGACGGCCATCACGCCAAGTGTGACGACAGCAAAAGGAATGGAATCTTTCAGCACATCCATTAATCGCAGGCCAATCAGTCGATGGGCGTATATTTGCCATACAAGCAGCCATACGATGTTGAGGGCGGAATAGGCATAGACCACTACGAGGATTCCTTGTTTGTAGGTCGCCAGAATCAGTAGGAACTGCAACACGATTTGTGCGATATTCAGGCGCATATTGATGTCGGCACGTCCCTGACTGATAATCAGGTTCTTATAAAGCGAATAGAACGGCATGAAGGCCCCTCCGATGCTAAGTATTCGAAGGATGGGGATGCTCTCCGTCCATTTGGGACCAATCGTGGACAATATGAATTCATCGGCCACCAGTGCCAGTCCGAACATGGCGGGGAATGCCAGCAGGGATGTGAACCGCAGCATCTTACGGAACACACGTACTTCGCGTTGTTCGTCCTCATCGTCGCGAATACTCACCATGACGGGTTGCGCCACTTGGTCAATCATTCCTCCTATGGTTTGGTAAGCCATCGTGTTCCATTTAAACGCCTGGAAGAAATTACCCACCACCTGTGGTGTGCGTGCAAAGAGCTTACCAAAGACAAACGTCAGGATATTGTTGTTCACCGTATTGACAATCATGGTGACGAGGATGTTCATCGAGAATCGGAACGTCTTACGGATGGGGCTGAAGTCAATTTTCAGCGAAGGGCGCCATTTGACGAAATACCACCTGCCTATGATGAGCATCGTAGAGTTGACGACTTGTTGCCAAGCCAAGCTCCAGTAGGAATAGCCGTTAAAGGCCAGGATGATGGCGGTAGTGCCGGAGATGACAAGAGCGGTAAGGCTGACGATGGTCATCTCGCGCTGCATCATGTTCTTCATCATATAGGCGTTGGTGGAAATGCCCAGCGACGAGATGAAGAAGGCCAGGAAGATGAAACGCGAGAGATCGGTCAGGCAGGGTTGCTCGAAGAATACGGCTATCCAAGGCGCAACGGCAAACAGCACAAGATAGATGCAGAAACTGGTGATGGTATTAAACCAGAAGACGGCATTGTAGTCGTTATCCGTCGGTTGCTTCATGTTGATGATAGCCGTCGAAAAACCGCTCGACTGCAGATTGCCCGCGATAGCCGAGAAGATGGCAATCATGCCGATGGGTGCCCACTCCTCAGGAGTCAGCATGCGACCTAACAGAATGCCGATAATCACATTCAGTATCTGCATGGTGCCATTGTTCAGCGCACCCCAGAAGAGTCCTTTTGCTGTCTTTTCCTTCAGGTTATCCATCGCGTCGTTGTTCGTCTATCATATCCATTAGTTTGTCGCTCCTGCCAGTAATCGTCTTGCGGCAAAACATCTTACCACTCTTTATGATGGTGTCGTAATCAGCCTCTGTCAGAATCTTGATCTCCTCACCATATTCTATATAGGTGAGAGGCGTATAGTCCTCCAGCCGTGTAAACGCGCCTTCTGAGAGGATGCAACGTGAGGCAAAAGGCGATTGGAAGGCAATGGTCTGCCAAATGGTTTCCGACGGACAAAAACTGGTATTGAAATAGTGGACGAAGTCAGGATGGCTGTCCATGAATTCCATGCAGTATGCGGCCAGTTCCGAAGTGATGCCCCACCAGTCGGCACCTTTATAAAGCGCATAATGTTGTCCGTCGACGGGAATATACAGTTTCTTCCGAATCCCCAGCGCATACGATATTTTCCGTAACGACACCCTGAACTTGCTTTTCAGCGTGCCATAGCGCCACGCGTGGTTGTTTAGGAAACGGTATTCCTGATATTGCTTGGCATCAATGCCTTGTTGATGTTCCATCGAGATGCCCTGAATGAATTCCTGTCCCTTGTGCTGCGTCAGGTAGTCCTTGATGCGCTGGTTACTCCAAACGGGATAGTCCAGACCGCTCAACGTAAACAGATAGTCAAAATGCGTGCCGAAGGATAGTGCTTCCTTCACCAGCGCCCTTTGGAATTTTACCTGCTGCATGCTTGCCCACATGACATCATGGCGTTCCTCGATGAAATGAACACGTGGGGAAGTGACCGTCGTACGGAATTCCTGTAGGTTGCTCTTCAAGTCGACATGTACGAACGTCTCGCTATCCTCAGGCAATTGTTCAGTCAGTCTGAGCAGATGCTGTGGATCCGTATGAGCCGAAATGAGGAACGCTATTTTCATCGTTTTTTTGGAATTGACGATGCAAAAGTAAGCATAATACTTTGAAGTACCAAATAAATGGCGAAAAAACTATAGCTTTCCTAACAGTTGTTTGGCAACGGTAACAGC
>CADCDY010000057.1 GCA_902800245.1 uncultured Prevotellaceae bacterium | reverse complement strand
TTTTTTGTACGCAGTTTAAAGAAAAATGTGTATCTTTGCAGTCTGAAAACAAATATGTGGCTTCGGCTGCACCTATTTTTATGGGACAATTACAAGAAAAATACAAACTTTATCGTGAGCCCCAAAAGTTTATGGAGGCTGACGTATATCCTTATTTCCGCGCCATCGAGGGCAAACAGGGAACTGAGGTAGAGATGGGTGGCCATAAGGTCTTGATGTTCGGCTCAAACGCCTACACAGGACTGACAGGTGACCAGCGTATCATCGACGCCGCTAAGGCTGCACTCGACAAGTACGGCTCAGGATGTGCCGGAAGCCGTTTCCTCAATGGTACTCTCGACTTGCACGTACAGCTGGAGAAGGAAATATCAGAGTTTATCGGCAAAGACGACTGTCTGTGCTTCTCGACGGGTTTCTCCGTCAATCAGGGCGTTTTGGCAATGGTAGTTGGTAAGGACGACTATATCATCTGCGACGATCGTGACCACGCAAGTATTGTGGACGGTCGCCGTCTTTCGTTTGCCCGCCAGCTTCACTACAAGCACAACGATATGGCCGACCTTGAGCGCGTGCTCCAGAAGCTCCCCTACGAGGCCATCAAGCTCATCGTCGTCGACGGTGTGTTCTCAATGGAGGGCGACCTCGCCAAACTCCCCGAGATTGTCGAGCTGAAGCACAAGTACAACTGCTCCATCATGGTTGACGAGGCCCACGGCATCGGAGTATTTGGCAAGCAGGGCCGCGGCGTTTGCGACCATTTCGGACTCACTGACGAGGTAGACCTCATCATGGGAACGTTCTCGAAGTCGCTGGCCTCTATCGGCGGTTTTATTGCCTCCGACTGGGACACCATCAACTTCCTGCGCCACACCTGCCGCACATACATTTTCTCCGCATCCAATACGCCTGCAGCCACTGCTGCCGCTATGACCGCCCTGCACATCATCCAGCAGGAGCCCGAGCGCATCCAGGCCCTATGGGACGTCACCCACTACGCCCTGCAGCGTTTCCGCGAAGAAGGATTTGAAATTGGCGATACCGAGAGCCCCATCATTCCTCTCTACGTACGCGATGTGGATAAGACATTCCTCGTCACCTCTTTGGCATTCAAGGCCGGTGTGTTCATCAACCCCGTCATTCCGCCCGCATGTGCTCCGCAGGACACACTCGTGCGCTATGCCCTGATGGCCACACACACGAAAGAGCAAGTCGACCGTTCTGTCGTTGCACTGAAGAAAATCTTCGTCGAACAAGGCATCATCAAGTAAAATAATTGCCGAAATATTTGCGGGTGTCGCAAAAAATGCGTACCTTTGCAGCGCTTTTGTGAAAAGCGCAGCGAAATCAGGCTTCGCCTCAGCATAGAGCCAGCTCTCTGCATTCGGCTTGCACTGATTTTGTCACCCGAAATCGAGGTGTAGCGCAGTTGGTAGCGTTCCTGGTTTGGGACCAGGCTGTCGCAGGTTCGAGTCCTGTCACCTCGACTCAGAAATTTTAATCGACCGCTGAATCGTAATGATTCAGCGGCCTTTTTTTATGTCATAATTTAACAAAAGTTGATTCTCTTCACGATTCAACAGATTATAAAAAATACTCCGCCACCACTCCTAACCGTCTGATAGACAACAAAATGATGGCGGAGGATTTTGTCTCGTCTCGTGTAACCAATGATATGTCGCACTCGAACACTATTGTTTTAGGGAGCATCCTAAACAGTTGTGAGCCTGGACTTAAACACCTTATAAGTCCCTTCTCTTTAATCTGCTACTTAAGTCACAGCATCTTACCACTTTAGTGGCAGAGTCTTGCGACTTTAGACCTAGCATCTTACCACTTAAGTGGCAGATTCATTAAGTACAGCCTAACTACTACTTTGACCCTGCCTCCCTATCATTTACCTTCCCACTTCCGTCTTTATAGGGGCCTCTTAGAGAAATAACAAATCAAAAGGTTAAGCCACCTGGCGGAGAAATATTTATTATTTTGCACTCATAGACACTTACTCTATCACTTGACTATCGTCGAGTTTCTCCTCGCTCGGCAGAGTTGATGCATGCATCACTCTGCTCTTACTCGTTCGTCACTTCTATATAAAAGCTAAATGGACGGAAGCCGTCGTTGCAGCTGATCATCGCACTCATCGGATTCTTCATCCAACCATCGTAGAAGTTGCCTTCGCTTCGGGCAAGGGATTCCACGAACGGCCTCATGGATTCCCATGCAGACGGACACATTCCTTCAGGCTGTTGGCCGTCGATGGAAATCCATTGCTGGCCTTCCCTGACATCGCAGGTATGCTCAATCGGGTTCTCGTATTTCGCCATCAAATCCTCATAGACCGTCTGACGAATGGCTGTGATTCTAACTTTGTTCATATCTCTATCGTTTCTTCTTCCTGTAGCACAGTGATTCCAGCGTGTCAAACTCCTCGTCACGTAGGAGCATATTAACGCTCGTGCAGCCCGTTCTCGCAAATTTATTCGCAAAGATACGAAAAATGAAGAATATATCTCAATTTATTATAGGATATTCAGGGAATTGAGGAATACAATGACGATGGCGATGGGGATGATCCAGCGCAGGAGAACGAGATAGACGAACGAGGCCACACGTGAACCCTGATACCTGGTCTGGGGAACAAACCACCCTGTAAACAGCGCCATAGTTAATACTCCAAGTGGCATCAGGAAATTTGTGACAAGGTCGTTGAAATTGTCAAAGAGGTTATTCCCCATGATAGTGAGCCAATCGGCATGACCCGTCAGCGACAACACACACAACGTATTGGTTACCACCAGTATCAGGCTGGTAAAAATCACACTCTGATGCCGGTTGAGGGGATGCTTGGTTTCTGACGTTGCCTCACAGAAGAAGGCTACCATCACCTCCATCATGGAGATGGTTGAGGTGAGGGCTGCGACGCACATCAGTGCGAAGAAAGCGACACTGGTAATGGTCGGACTGAACATTTGCGTAAACACTGCCGGCAATGTGACAAATGTCAGTTCCGGTCCTTCCGTAGGGCTGAATCCGAAGGCAAATACAGCAGGCAGGACAATTGAGCCGGCAAGTAACGACACGATAATGACCAGGATAATCATTTGCAGCGACGTACGGGTAACATTTTGCTCTTTCGGCATATATCCTCCGTAGGTAATGAGTACACCGACGCCAAGGGATAAGGTAAAGAAACTAAGTCCCATGGCTTCGAGTATGACATTCGCGTTGATTTTCGAGAAGTCAGGCTCGAAGAGGAAACGCAGTCCGGCGGTTCCGCCGTCGAGAAGCACCATGTGGATTGCCATCACGATTAACATAATGAACAGCAGGGGCATGAGAATCTTGCTCAGCCGCTCAATACCCTTGTTGACGTCGAACCACAATACCGCTGCCGTCAGGATAATGGAGATGACGGCATACAATATCATCAGAGGGGCATTTCCCTCGAAAGTGTTGAAGAAGGCGGTGAGCTGAGAGGCATCCATGCCGGCAAAGGAGTTCGACGCTGCTTCAACCATGTAGAATATGCACCATCCTGTGACGACAAAATAGAAGCTCATAAGGAACATCGAGGACAGCATGCATGTCCATGACAGCCATTGCCAGTGATTAGAACCGGTCAAGGCACGGAATGCACCGAAGGCGCTTTTGCGCGACAGCTTGCCTATCAGGAACTCGTTCATCACCAACGGCAATCCGAAGATAATTGAACAGACGATATACAGGATTATGAACGCGCCACCACCGTTTTCACCCACGGTATAGGGGAACTTCCAAATACTGCCTAACCCTACGGCACTGCCTGCAGCGGCCAGCAGAACTCCGATTTTCGACGAAAATGATTTCATATTAGTTTAATGTGACAGGATTTCTACACCGTGTTCAGTCATGAGGAGCGTATGTTCCCACTGGGCGGAGGGCAGTTCGTCGTCGGAGATGACTTCCCAGCCGTAGGGGTCCTCAGAGTCGATGAAAACTTTCCACGAGCCCATATTAATCATCGGTTC
Organism: uncultured Prevotellaceae bacterium; assembly: GCA_902800245.1. Taxonomy (GTDB): domain Bacteria; phylum Bacteroidota; class Bacteroidia; order Bacteroidales; family Bacteroidaceae; genus Prevotella. The sequence continues at coordinate 9,343 of CADCDY010000057.1, read as the reverse complement.
GATGGTGAAGACCATTCCCGGAACGAGGAGCATTCCGTTGCCCTTCTGCTGGAAATGAGCCACTTCGGGGTCTTCGTGGAAGGCGCACCCTACCCCATGGCCGCAGAGATCGCGGACGACGCCATAGTGGTAGCGCTTAGCATGCTTCTCAATGGCTTTGCCGATATCGTTCACCCAGCCCCAGGGCTTTGCGGCCTCCATACCTATCTCCAGACACTCCTTGGTGACGCGCACCAGTTGTTCCTTCTCCGGCGTGGTCTTGCCAATGATGAACATGCGCGACGCGTCGGCATAATAGCCGTCGAGAATGGTGGTAAAATCGACATTGATGATATCACCCTCTTCGAGAATATCCTCTGCCTTGGGAATGCCGTGACAGACGACCTCGTTGATGCTGGTACAAACACTCATAGGGAACGGAGGGGTTTCGCCATCCTCGATATCATAGTTGAGACAGGCGGGAATGGCACCATGTAAAGCACAATAGTCGCGACAAATCTGGTCAATCTCCAGCGTCGACATACCTGCACAAATCTCCTGTTCGACAGCATCGAGCACACCGGTATTCACCACACCAGCACGACGAATGCCTTCAAGCTGTTCCGGCGTCTTGATCAGGTCGGGCGTAGGCACCAGAGCCCCCTTGTTTTCCAGATACATAATGCGCTTGTCAAACTCCGTTGGTTGCTGTCCGGGCTTGCAGCGCCATCTTCTTTTTGCCATACTTTTCTTAATTTTGTGTGCAAATTTACAAAATAATTCTCAATTATCCATTATCAATTGTAAATTATATAAGAAAGTGGCACGGAATTTGCAGAATAAAGAGCAGAATTTAATATATAATAATAAAAGGATATGCAAAAAGGTAACATCGGGGTTACGACTGAGAACATTTTCCCCGTCATCAAAAAGTTTCTCTACTCAGACCATGAGATTTTCCTGCGCGAGATGGTGTCGAACGCCGTCGATGCCACACAGAAGTTAAAGACGCTGGCTCAGCAGGGCGAGTTCAAGGGCGAATTAGGTGACTTGACAGTACATATTGCGCTGGATGCCGACAAGGGCACCATTACGATTTCTGACCGCGGTATCGGTATGACCGAGGAGGAAATCGACAAGTACATCAACCAGATTGCTTTCTCAGGTGTCAACGACTTCCTGGAAAAGTATAAGGACAATGCCAACAACATCATCGGACACTTCGGACTGGGCTTCTATTCGAGCTTTATGGTGTCGAAGAAGGTGGAGATTGTTACGCGTTCGTACAAGGACGGCAGCAAGGCCGTAAAGTGGTCGTGCGACGGCAGTCCCGCCTACGAGATTGACGAAGCTGAGCGCGAGGACCGCGGTTCGGATATCATCCTCTATCTGGACGACGACTGCAAGGAATTCCTCGAGAAGGAACGCATCCAGCAGTTGCTGACAAAGTACTGCAAATTTATGGCAGTACCCGTGGCTTTCGGTAAGAAACAGGAATGGAGCAGCGAGGAGAAGAAGATGGTGGATACCACTGAGGACAACCTCATCAACAACGTGGAGCCCCTGTGGACGAAGGCTCCTTCATCGCTGAAGGACGAGGACTACACGAAGTTCTATCGTGAGCTCTACCCCATGAGCGACGAGCCTATGTTCTGGATTCACCTGAACGTCGATTATCCCTTCAACCTGACGGGTATCCTCTATTTCCCCCGCATCAAGTCGAACATTGATCTGCAGCGCAACAAGATTCAGTTGTATTGCAATCAAGTGTTTGTGACGGATCAGGTAGAAGGTATCGTGCCTGAGTTCCTAACGCTGTTGCACGGTGTCATTGACTCACCCGATATTCCCCTGAACGTCTCTCGTAGCTATCTGCAGAGCGACCGCGAGGTGAAGAAGATTTCGACCTATATCACCAAGAAGGTAGCCGACCGCTTGCAGGCTATCTTCAAAGAAGATCGCAAGCAGTATGAGGAGAAGTGGGACGACCTGAAGCTCTTCATCAACTACGGTATGCTGTCAGAGGAGAGCTTCTACGATCGCGCCAAGGAGTTTGCACTCTTCAAGGACACGGAGGGTAAGTACTTCACCTTCGACGAATACAAGACCCTGATTGAGGGAGCCCAGAAGGACAAAGACGACCAGCTCGTCTATCTCTACGCTACTGACAAGGAGGAGCAGTATTCATACATCCAAGCTGCCAAGGACAAGGGCTACAGCGTATTGCTGTTAGACGGACAACTCGACGTTCCTGCCATCCAAATGCTCGAACAGAAGTTCGAGAAAAGCCGCTTCACCCGTGTCGATAGCGACATCATCGACCGCCTGATCGTAAAAGACGATGCACCGAAGTCGAATCTGACAGAGGAAGAGTCTGCCAATTTGTCACAGGTATTCCGTTCGCAGATGCCGAAAATGGAGAAGACAGAGTTCATGGTTGAGGTGCAGAGCTTAGGCGCAGAGCAGCGTCCTGTGGTCATCACACAGAACGAATGGATGCGTCGTATGAAGGAGATGAGTCGCTTCCAGCAAGGCATGAACTTCTATGCGCAAATGCCTGATTCAATGAACCTTGTGCTCAACGCAGACCATCCGTTGGTAAAGCGTGTACTGGACGACTGCAAGGCAACGACCGAGGAAACGCTGAAACCCATCGAGAGCGAACTGAAGGGTCAGGAAGCCCGCTTGGCAGCCATCCGTCAGCAACAGGACAAGAAGAAGCCCGAGGAACTGACACAAGATGACAAGGACATGAAGGCTGAGTGCGAAAAGACCATCGAAGAACAGAAGCACAAAAAAGAAAGTGTGCTTAGCGATTTTGCCGCCAAGAACGACATCATCCATCAGCTCATCGACCTCGCTCTGTTGCAGAATGGTATGCTGAAGGGCGAAGCTCTGGATAAGTTCCTGAAGCGCTCCGTTGACCTCATCAAATAAATACTACCGTACAAATAAAAGAGAAGCCTCCCAAACAGGAGGCTTCCTTTTTTTTGCCCTATGATATTCAGACTATTCTGACTTGAACAGGTCCTTGATACCACCGATAGAGCCCATAAGATTCGTTGCCTCGTAAGGCAGATAGACGGTCTTGGTCTTGTCGCCAGTGGCCAACTCCTGCAACATCTGGATGTACTTCTGAGCCAAGAGGTAGTTGGCGGGATTGGTCGACTTGCCTACGGCCTCGCTGATGAGTTCGATAGCCTTTGCTTCAGCTTCAGCCTTGCGGATGCGAGCGGTAGCCTCACCTTCAGCGTGCAGGATGGCCTGCTGCTTGGCGGCCTCAGCGCGGTTGACCATAGCGGTCTTTTCACCCTCAGAAGCCAGAATCTCGGCAGCCTTCTCACCTTCAGAGGTCAGAATCTGTGCACGCTTGTTACGCTCGGCCTGCATCTGCTTCTCCATCGCATTCAGCACAGTTGCGGGCGGCACGATATCCTGCAACTCTACGCGATTCACCTTGACACCCCATTTATCCGTAGCGTCGTCCAATACGGCGCGCAGCTTGGTATTGATGGTGTCGCGCGAAGTCAGCGTCTCGTCCAGCTCCAGTTCACCAATGATGTTACGCAGCGTGGTCTGCGTCAGTTTCTCGATGGCGTTGGGCAGGTTCGAAATCTCATACACGGCCTTGAACGGATCAACAATCTGGAAGTAGAGCAAGGCATTGATTTCCATCTGGATGTTATCCTTGGTAATCACGTTCTGCGAGGGGAAGTCGTACACCTGTTCGCGCAGGTCGATACTGTTCGAGTAGGTATAGCGGCCACGTGAGAGCACGACAATGTCCTTGGCGCGGTCAATGAAAGGAATAATGATGTTGATACCGGGATTCAGCGTAGCATAGTAGCGTCCCAGACGTTCGATGATTTTGGTTTCCGACTGCGGGATGATGACCAGTGCCATCTTGGCGAAAAGAATAACGCAAACGATGATAACAATTAATACATAAGTCATAATGTTGATAATTTTAATAGTTTATTGTTTAATGTTTAAGTTTATTGTTTACAGCGTTTCTACTGTGATAATAGTGCTTTCGCGGTTGACGACACGCACGGTGGTTCCCACGGGAATGTCCGTATTGCTGACGGCTTTCCACAGGTCGCCATCAATCTGTACATAGCCGCTGGCATTGGCCGTGATAGGTTCCGTCACGCGTCCCGTACGTCCTAACAGCGCGTCGGCATTGCTGGGTTTGTTAGGTTCGTTCTTGTGCAGATAGCGCAGTGCCACAGGCCGGACGGTAAAGATAGCCAGCAGTGAGAACAATGCGAAGATGGCCAGTTGCCAATAGACATTCAGTCCCAGTACGGCACCGATGATGGCAAAGACAGCACCGATAGAGAAGCAGATGATGAAGAAATCACCCGATGAGAGTTCCAGAATCAGGCATAGTACAGCAATGATGGCCCATACCTGCCACATGTTTTGCAAGAAATACTCAATCATACGCGTTCATTATTATTAATTATACATTATTTTATATAGACAGTACAAAGTCGTCCCAGTCTTTTGTCGAGCCTTTGCGGCCGAAAACCTTCTGATAGAGTCGGCTGCGTGTCGAGGCAATGCTCTCCTTCGAATGTGCCGTCAGCGTAGCGATATCCTTGGGTTGCATGCGTATCTTGATAAGCAGACTGACGTGATAGTCCTGCTCGCTCATGCGATAGAGGCTGTACAGCTTATCGGTAAATCCCGTGTAGGTATTGTTCACCACCTCCGTCAGTTCAGCCCATTCGGCCTCCGGCATGTTCTTTCCCTCTGCCAAGTATTGCTTGATGCGCTGATAGACGTCCGATGAGAAGATGTCGTTCACGTCCTGCGCATGTGTCCGTTGTTCCATCACGGCAATTTTCTGCATGGCGTGGATGTTGTCCAGTCGACTTTGCAGGAGTTGCATCTTACGTCGGTTGCTCTGCAGCACCACTATAAATAAGGTGATGTAGAACACGGTGCAGATGATGAGCAGAAACAGCTCGCGGTCGGTGAGTATCATGTTTTTTATCCGTTTGATTGATTTTGTTGGTGCAAAATTAGTAAATAATTGCTTTACTTGCAAGAAAAATGGTTTGCAAAAATGCGCAAATGGTCATTTGCAAACATTTGCGAAAGGGAAAACAATCAGTTTGAAAAGAAAATGGCACTATCAGAATAAAAAAAGAGGCTTTGCCTCTTTTTTTTATTCGTCTTTCTTCAGCGGAATGGTGAAACTGAAAACGGAGCCTTCGCCTTCGACGGATTCGACGTAAGCATCACCGCCATTCTTACGGGCAAAGTCCTGACACAGCTGGAGACCCAATCCGGAGCCTTCCTCACCGCCTGTACCATACGTCGTTTCACCCTTATGGAAGATGCTGTCCACACGATCAGCAGCAATACCGACACCGTGGTCCTGCACGCAGATTCGGGCAAAATCACCTTCACGCTTGTAGAACACCTCAATGCCCTTGCCCTCTGGCGTAAACTTAACGGCATTCGATATGAAGTTACGAATGACGGTCTTAATCATATCATTGTCCGCACGAACTGTCAGCTTCTCTTCAGCAGGCAGATACTCCAAATGAATTTTCTTCATCTCGGCAATCATCTTGAAGATATCCACAACACCAGGAACGACATCATCCAAATCAATGTCCTGATAGACGACATTCAGGCGACCCGTCTGACTCTTGGTCCATTTCAGCAGGTTATCCAACAGATCATGGGTCTCTTCCGATTCACGATTGGCTTTATCCAACAGTCCGAAGATCTCCTCTCCCACTACATCGGGCGACACCACGTTGACAGCGAGGTTAAGTACCATACGGATAGAGGCCATTGGTGAGCGCAGGTCGTGGGCAATGACGGAATACATCTTGTCGCGATTCGAGATGGTACGCTTCAACTCTTCGTTCTGCCTGACAATGATACGCTTGGCGGCCACCAGCTGAATCTGGTGCATCACACGCATCACCAGTTCTTCCTTATTAAAAGGTTTTGTCAAGAAATCATTTGCACCTACCTGGAAACCTTTTACCAAATCACTGGGATTATTGAGTGCCGTCAGGAAAATAATGGGGATATCTACTGTCTCAGGATCCTTTTTCAGGATGACTGCCGTATCAAAACCGCTGATGTCAGGCATCATCACGTCGAGCAAAATCAAATCGGGCTTCTCGGCTTTGGCCTGTTCAATACATGCATTACCGCAATTGGCAGTACAAACCTGGAATTTCTCATTGGTGAGGAGAATCTTCAGCAGAAGCACATTGCTGACCACGTCGTCAACGATCAGGATTTTATAATCGCTTCGGTTTATTTGTGACTCAAAACTTTCGTTCAGTTCCATTTTGCTTAGGGTTTCGTTATTTTCAGCTGCAAAAATAGCAAATATTTAGCATTCCGCCAAATATTTGCTACTTTTTTTTATATGAAAGCCTTTTTTCAGGCTAAAAAGCCTTAGAAGTCCTTCGTCATTTCCTTCACTTCGGCATTGATATGGTCGATGAACTCCTGAATGGTCATCACCTTCTGCTCGCCACCGCCCTGTGGACGTACGGCAACAGTGCCATCCTGCTGTTCCTTTTCACCAACAATGACCATATAAGGAATACGCTTCAGCTCGTTGTCACGAATCTTACGGCCCAGCTTCTCGTTGCGCAGGTCGATGGTAGGACGTACGCCACCCAAGTCGAACTTCTTGGCAACCTCCTTAGCATAGTCGTTATACTTCTCTGACAACGGCAAGATAGCTACCTGGTCAGGCGTCAGCCACAAGGGGAAGTGACCACTGGTGTGCTCGATGAGCACGGCGCAGAAACGCTCCATACTTCCGAAGGGAGCACGGTGAATCATGACGGGTGTCTTCTTTGTGTTGTCCTCGTCGGTGTACTCCAGCTGGAAGCGTTTCGGCAGGTTGTAGTCCACCTGAATGGTACCCAACTGCCAACGACGACCAATGGCATCCTTAATCATAAAGTCGAGCTTTGGACCATAGAAAGCAGCCTCACCGTATTCTACCTTTGCGGGCAGCCCCTTCTCCTGACAAGCCTCAACGATAGCCTTCTCAGCCAATGCCCAGTCCTCGTCAGTACCTACATATTTATCGTGGTCGTTAGGATCGCGCAATGATATCTGAGCCTCGAAGTTGAATCCGAAGGCAGTCAGCACAATACCAATAATATCCATGACGTTCAGGAACTCCTGCTTAACCTGGTCTGGACGACAGAACAGGTGGGCATCATCCTGCGTGAAACTGCGTACACGTGTCAATCCGTGCAGCTCACCACTCTGCTCATAGCGATACACCGTACCGAACTCAGCAATACGCAGAGGCAGGTCACGATATGAACGAGGTTTCCAAGCGAAAATCTCACAGTGGTGAGGACAGTTCATTGGCTTCAACATGTACTCCTCGTCTTCCTCAGGTGTATGGATGGGCTGGAAGGAATCCTTGCCGTAATGAGCATAGTGACCAGAGGTGACATAGAGATTCTTCGAGCCAATATGTGGGGTAATAACTTCTTGATACCCAAAACGTTTCTGAACCTTACGCAAGTGATCCTGCAAACGCAGACGAAGCTCGGTACCCTTCGGCAACCAGATGGGAAGACCCTTACCTACTTTGTCTGAGAACATAAAGAGTTCCATCTCCTTACCAATCTTACGGTGGTCGCGCTTCTTAGCCTCCTCCAGCATCTCGAGATACTCGTCGAGCATCTTCTTCTTGGGGAACGAGATACCATACAGACGCTGCATCTGCTCGCGGTTAGCATCACCGCGCCAGAAAGCACCAGCCACGCTTGTCAGCTTCACAGCCTTGATCTCGCCGGTATCCACAAGGTGCGGACCACGACAGAGGTCGGTGAAGTTACCCTGAGTATAAGTTGTGATAGAACCGTCTTCCAAGTCCTGCTCAATGTGCTCGCACTTGTAGGTCTGACCATCGGCAGCAAACTGCTTCAGGGCTTCAGCTTTGGGCACCTCACGACGAACCACGGGCTCTTTCTTGCCAGCCAGTTCCTTCATTTTAGCCTCAATCTTGGGGAAATCACTCTCCTTGATCATTTCGCCGTCCTTCAACAGCACATCATAGAAGAATCCGTTCTCGACAGCAGGTCCGAAACCGAACTGGATGCCAGGATACAACTCCTGCAGAGCCTCTGCCAACAGGTGGGCTGAGGTGTGCCAGAAAGTATGCTTACCCTGCTCGTCATCAAACTTATAGAGCTCGATGGTTGCGTCCTCATTGATCGGACGATTCAGCTCTACGGTCTCACCGTTTACTCCACAGCTCACAACGCTGCGTGCGAGAGCCGGAGAGATGCTCTCTGCAATCTGGAATCCAGTCACGCCCTGCTCATACGAGCGAACAGATCCGTCTGGGAAAGTAATGTTAATCATATCTACAATATATGTTTGAATTTAAACGGCTGCAAAGTTAGTATAAATCGAATAAATAACCAAATTTTTTTGAGTTTTTTGTTCACTTAATCAATCTTTTCGATGAACTGGCCCTGAGGTGTAAAACGCATATCTTCGTCGTTCGACAATTCTATCTTATAACCATAGGGCTTCTTACTCAATTTGGTGATGACATCCTCAGGATAATGAGTCTTCGCATATTCCCAGATAGCGGGTGGGACAAGTGTGGAAGGGACGCCCGTCTTTTTGCGCCCTACCCTTTTCCAGTCTCCCTGCATATCGAACTCGATCTTTGTGCCGTCGTTGAGACACACACTATATTCTTTCCCGCCATCATCGTCATTATCCATTTCCACAAGGACGACAGACGACTCAGGGAAATACTGGTCGATAAACGCTTTTGAAGAGGCTGGGATTTTATCGTCCATACATGCCGCCATCAGCCATATCGCCAGACAACCAAGCACTGCTATATAAATGTTCTTTCTCATCTTCAGCTACTTTAGTGTTCTAATACATCTGCAATTTTGTCGGCATTCATACTACGGGCACTGGCATCGAAGATTTCTTTGTAACGCCCGCCTTGCCGGTAGACATCGTCCGGTTTTCCACTCTCAACAACACGGCCTTGATCCAATACGTAAATAGTATCGGCATCGATAATCTGTCCGATGTTGTGCGAAATGATAATCACCGTCCTGCCCTGCTTAATAGCATCAATGCTGGCCTTGATCTGCTCCGTGGCAATGGCATCTAAGCTGGCCGTAGGCTCGTCGAGGATGATGACGGTGGGATTCTTGATGAACATGCGGGCAATAGCCACACGCTGCTGCTGACCACCACTCAGTCGCAGGGCACTGCTCTCGAAACCTTTAGGCAACTGCATCACCTGGTCGTAGAGGAAGGCCCTACGGGCAGCATTCACCACATCGTCGTGAGTGGCCTGCGGATTGCCGTATTTGAT